>CBFGVM010000368.1:0-4404 GCA_965652015.1 uncultured Alphaproteobacteria bacterium | reverse complement strand
CGATCCGATCGGATCGAGCGGAGAACAGTTCGCCACCTACATCCGCGACGAAATGGCGAAATACGAAAAGATCATCAAGGAGGCCAAAATCAAGGTCGAATGACTCTTGTGGCCGTCCCCACAGACCCCCCTCCTGCGCCGCAGAGTCCACGCAGCCGCATGCTCACAATCGAGAGCCCCTCATTTCTTGCTCAGAAATTCGCGCAAGGTTTCCTTGCGGTCCGACGTGATGTCGGCGATCCGCCAGCCCATCTTGAGCTTGACCAAAGCAAGGATAATCGTGCGCTGCTCGCCCAGACTTTTGAATGAAACCGTGGCGCTCGCCTTGTCGGGCGCGGTCTCACGGATGGCGATGTCGACGGCGTCGATCTCCCAATCCTGCGCATCGATGAAGGGATCGGCGCCAAGCTTGCCCACCTCGCCGCGCGCGTCCTTGCGGTCCTTGATGATGAGCGCGGCGAGCTTGGGGTCGAAATAGCGCCGCACGGCTGCGTTGCTCTCGAGCGAAACGCCGCGTGCATCCTTGCCTTTGTAGGCGGCGTAGATGCCTTCCACGAACGACTTGGCGGAAGGCTCGGCCGCGCTTGCACCAACCACCCCGAGGCCGATTGAGATGATGCAAACCAGGAGGACCTTGAAGCGCGTGATCATGGTGCGCCCTTCGTTCGACGCCAAATGATATTCGCCTTGGAACGGACTAGCGTATTGTGCGAGCCGTCTCCAGCCCCCAGGGGCGCCCGCCAAGGAGAGGATGAGGGATGAGCCAAGACATCATCTACAGCGTCGAGGAGAGCATCGCGACCATCACGCTCAATCGTCCCGAACGAATGAACGCGCTCACCCACGAGCTCGAAACCGAGCTGCATCGTACCTTCGACCGGGCGGACGCCGACCGCGCGGTGCGCGTGATCATTCTCACCGGCGCCGGCCGCGCCTTCTGCGCCGGCTATGACCAGAGCCAAACCGACACCTCCGGCCCGCGGCACATCGATCCAAAGGGCAAGTCGCACGCCGATTTCATCGAATTCTGGCAGCGCACCGACGTGGGGCGGGTAGCCCTGTGGACGCACATGTGGCAGCTGGGAAAGCCGGTCATCGCGGCGGTCAACGGCTGGGCCATGGGCGGAGGTTTTTGGTATCAACTCGCCGCCGATATCACCATCGCCTCCGATCAGGCGGTATTCGCGCAGCCCGAGGTTCGCCATATCTCGAACACGACCTTTCTCTTCGGCGCGCTGTGCGGTTGGAAGGCGGCCAACCGTTGGGGGCTTACCGGCGACCATTTCGATGCGCAGGAAGCGCTGCGCATCGGCATGGTGAACGAAGTCGTCCCGCACGATCAGCTCATGACTGCGGCCCGCGCGCTCGCCAAACGCATCGCGCTGGTGCCGGAGCCGTCGGTGCGGCTCAACAAGGCAATCACCATGCTGGGCATGCAGGCCGCGGGCGTCTATTCCGGCCTTCTGCTCGAAGGCGCGCTTGGCGCGCTCGCGCACTCGTCTCACAACGAGTTTCGCGAGAAGCTGTTCGAGGCCCAGCGCCAGCACGGGCTCAAGGGCTATCTCGACATGCGCGACGGACCGTTTCAGCCCGAGCCTATGGGACCGCGCTCGGCGAAAGCACGCCAGAAGAAAACGTCGCAGTGATGTCCTCCCGTGTCGTCCGATCGGTCACCCGCGGGCTTGACCCGCGGGTCCATCATCTGCGTAAGACTTCTTCCGAAGCGGATGGATTGCCGGGTCAAGCCCGGCAATGACAATCCGCGGCTGTCCGGACCTTCTTCAAGGAAGAGGCGTGCAGGAAACCAAATCCATCGGCCGCTCGGTCAGGCGGCTCGAGGATCGGCCGCTGCTCACGGGCAAAGGCCGCTTCGTCGCCGATCTTGCCTTTCCCGGTATGCTGGAGGCGGCATTCGTGCGCAGCCCGCACGCCCACGCTGCAATCCGCGGCATCGACACCGCCGCCGCGCGTGCCTGCGCCGGAGTGCACGCGGTATTGACGCTCGCCGATCTTGCGCCGCTCCTCGCGCAGGAGCGGCTGCCGCTGCAGTTTCGCACGGCGAAGCTGCCGAGCGACATCACGCCGTTTCCGCTTGCCAAGGACGAGGTCGCCTTCGTCGGCGAGGCGGTCGCGGTCGTGATCGCGCAGACGCGCTACATTGCCGAAGACGCTGCGGCGCTGGTTGCCGTCGACTACGAGCCGCTGCCCGCAATCTCCGATTGCCGCCACGCGCTCGCGCCGCAGGCGCCGAGCGCTCACCGCGCCCGCAACAGCAATCTCCTGATCGAATTCCAGCAGTCCTATGGCGAGGTCGCGGACGCCTTCGCCCGCGCGCCTCACCGCGTGAAAGTCAATCTCAAGCAGCACCGCGGCTGCGCGCATTCGATCGAGGGGCGCGGCGCGCTCGCCGTCTACGACGCCAACGAGGATCGGCTGACGCTCTGGTCCTCGACCCAGCTCGCCCACGAGGTGCGCGGCTTTCTCATGACCATGCTGCGTCTCGATGAAAATCAGCTGCGGGTCGTGGCGCCGGACGTCGGCGGCGGCTTCGGCGCCAAGTTCGTGATGTATCCGGAGGAGGTGACGCTCGCCGCTTCATGCCTGCTCTTGCGGCGGCCGATCAAATGGATCGAGGACCGGCGCGAGCATTTTCTCTCCGCCATACAGGAGCGCGACCAGTATTGGGATCTCGAAGTCGGCTTCGACCATGAGGGCCGCCTGCTCGCCGTGCGCGGACAGCTGATCCATGACGAAGGCGCCTATACGCCGCAGGGCATCAATCTCCCCTACAACGCATCGACGGCGCTGCCCGGGCCCTACATGCTGCCGGCCTTTGCGATCGACGTGCGTGTCGCCGAGACCAACAAGGTCGCCACCATGCCGGTGCGCGGCGCGGGTTATCCGGAAGGCGCCTTCGCGATGGAACGGCTGCTCGACCGCATTGCCGACGAGCTTTCGCTCGATCGCGCCGAGGTCCGCCGCCGCAATCTCGTGCCGCCGGAAAAGATGCCTTACGTGTTTCCGCTCAAGACGCGCGCCGGCGTCCCGATCACGCTCGATAGCGGCGACTTTCCGAGCTACCAGCACGCCGCGCTCGAGGCGATCGACTATGGAGGATTTCCCGAACGCCAGCGGGGCGCGCGGGAGAGCGGCCGCTATCTCGGCATCGGCATCGGCAATGGCATCAAGGGCACGGGCCGCGGTCCATTCGAATCCGGCATCGTGCGCATCGGCCGCTCCGGTCGCGTTTCCGTCTACACCGGCGCGATGCCCATGGGGCAAGGCATCAAGACCGCGCTCGCGCAAATCTGCGCCGAGCAGTTCGGCATCGCGCCGGAGGACGTCAGTGTCGTTGCCGGGGATACCGCCGTCATTCCCCATGGCCAGGGCGGCTTCGCCAGCCGGCAGACCGTGACTGCGGGCTCCGCGGTGCATCTCGCCGCCGCGAAGGTGCGGCAAAAGGCGCTCGAAGTTGCAGCCCACCTCCTGGAGGTGGGCGTGAGCGATCTCGAACTGCGCGACGGCCGCATCGAGATTGCCGGCGCGCCGGGCAGCGGCCTTTCGCTGCGCGAGATCGCCGAAGCGGTGTCCGGTGTGCCCGGCTATGCCATGCCGGGTCAATTCGAGCCGGGGCTCGAGAACATGCAGAGCTTCCTGCCGAGCGCGCTCACCTACGGCGGAGGATGCCATGCCGTCGAGGTGGAGGTGGATATCGAGACCTGTGGCGTGCGCATTCTGCGCTATGTCATCGTCAACGACAGCGGCCGGATCATCAATCCGATGATCGTCGAAGGACAGCTCGTCGGCGGCGCCGCGCATGCCATCGGCAACGCGCTCTACGAGTGGATGGGCTACGACGATGCGGCGCAGCCGCTCACCACGACCTTTGCCGACTATTTGATCCCGTGCTCGACCGAGGTGCCGAAGATCGAGGTGTCATTCGCCGAATTTCCCTCCCCGCTCAATCCGCTCGGCGTCAAGGGCGTGGGCGAATCCGGCTGCGTGCCGGCCGCGGGCGCGATCGTCTCGGCCATCGAGAACGCGCTTGCGCCCTTCGGAGTGCGCATTAGCGAATATCCGGTCACGCCGGCGCGGCTGTTCGCGCTGTTGGCGGACCGTCAGAAGCAATAGAACTAGACCATGGCCTGGCGGGCTACTACGGCGCTACGATCCCCGCTCGAGTAGCCAGCGGTGCCGCTTACGAAGGAGCCGACAATGGCGCTGCAGATTCGACCGAACTGCGAATATTGCGACAAAGATTTGCCGCCAAATGCTACGGATGCCCGCATCTGTTCCTACGAGTGTACATTCTGTGCGGACTGCGTTGAGACCAAGTTGCACAATGTCTGCCCCAACTGTGGCGGCGGCTTTGCGCCGAGGCCTATTCGTCCCGCGACGGAGTGG
>CBFGVM010000367.1:0-4423 GCA_965652015.1 uncultured Alphaproteobacteria bacterium | reverse complement strand
TGCCTCGAACGCCTTGGCGTCGCGGAAAAAATTGGTGACGCCGATCAGCAGGTCGCGAAACAGCGTGTTGACCTCGCCGGCGTCCTGCCGCAGCCGATCGGCATAGGCTGCGAGCGAGGTGATCTGCAGAACCTGCATGCGGCGCTCGATGCGGCGATAGAACGTGCGGGTCTTGTAGCCGCTGAAATCATGGCCGGTCTGGTCGAGCAGAATGGCGCAGATCATCCGGCGGGTGTTCTCCGCTTCCTCATCCTTCTCCACCTCCTTGTCCAGGATGTCGAAGCTACTCACATAGGCGATGAGCTGCGCCGGCATGGACTCGACCGGCACTGCCAAGTCGACCAGCCCGGAAGCGATGGCGCTCTCCGGCATGCTGGAATGCCGCGGGCCGGAGTGATCGGCCGCCTGCGCCAGCGTGAGTCCGCCGTGCTCCTTGATCGCCTTTATGCCCAGCGTGCCGTCGCTGCCGGCGCCGGAGAGCACGATGCCGATGGCGTATTCGCCCTGATCCTCGGCAAGCGAGGCGAAGAACGAATCGATCGGCGTACGCTCGTGGGTCTCGGCCATGGCGCGGACGCCGATGTGCCCCTTGCTGACCTCGAGCACCTTGTCGGCCGGCGCCACATAGACATGATTGGGACGCAGGGCTTGGTCGTGCTCTGCGATCAGGACCGGCATGCGCGTATCGCGCGCGAGGATTTCCGGCAGCATGCTTTCCCGCTTCGGGGCAAGGTGGGTAATGATGACAAAGGCCATGCCGGGATCGGACGGCATGGCCTTGAACAAATATTGGAGCGCTTCGACACCTCCTGCAGAGGCGCCTACGCCAACAACGGGAAAGGGCTTATCCATCGGCTCCCCCTACGGGAGCGAAAACGTTTGCGTGTGGCGGCTGCCTTGCAACAAGGTACGCCAAGAAGGCTGCAATTCAAAGCACCTTAGCCGACCCTGCGACGCGATCCACCGACGGTTCGGTACGCAACAAGACCTTTCGCGATCGCTCGAGGACCTTCCGGGCGAGTTCGATCTCGTCGTGCAGTCGCGAAATCTCGTCGCGGGTCGTCTCGATCAGCGCCAGCGTCCTGTTCATCAGGTCGCGATGCTCAGAATCCATACGGCCCGCTCCATCTGCCGTCGCGGCGCCCGCTCCAACTATGTCGAGCGCTTGCACGTTAACGAAAGGGACGGCCGGTTCGTTCCTTACGCCGTAGGGTGGGGAAAAACGCAGGGACGCGCCGTGCCCAGCAGCGACCCATGCGCGAGCGATTTTGCCCACCCTACTGCCCATCGGCCGATTTCTCGACCACCAACAGCATTCGAAAAGCCGCGAGCCGACCGAGCGACGGCTCGAGCGCGCGCTCGATGCGCAGCAGGCGGCGGGCAACGCCTTCGCCGACGAGGCTCCAAGGCTGGAAGCCGCCGCTGAGCGGATAGGCCGCAAACGAGAACCAGTGCACCGACGCGATGCGCAGCGTGGGACACAGGCGATGAAACCGCTCGCGGTCGCGGGTGGCGAGAATGGTCGGGATGGCCTGGTTGGAATCGTAAGGATCGCGGCGGGGATTGGGATCGCCGTCGCCGAGCACATCAGCGGAGGTGCGAACCGGCTCATGATGCAAGAGGCGGTAGAACAAGCTGCTGCCCCAGGTGATCGCGGGCTCGACCATGAGCACGCGCCCGCCGGGCCGCAGCACACGCGCGGCCTCGCGGAAGAAGACAACCGGGAATTCGAGGTGATGCAGCACATCGACCATGACGATATTGGCGGCGCAGGCGTCGGCGAACGGAAGGCGCTGGGCATCCGCCACGCAATCGAGCCAGGGCGCGCTCTGGATGTCGGTCGCGACCACCTCGGTGAGCCGGCGCTTGAGGTTGCCGATGCCGCCGCCGATTTCGATGGTGCGGCCGGGGCGACAGGCGGCGGCAATGCGATCGTAGAAATCGTCGTAGACGAGACGTAGGACCGGCTTGCGCTCCCAGATGCTGCGATGATCCGTGAGTTGATCGGCGCGTTTCATCACATCGCCATGGACAAGAGCCGGTGCCGGCGTACTATCCCGTACCAAACCACAACACGATCAGGGGAGGATGCCATGTCCTGCACGCGACGGGCGGCCGTACTGGTCACGGCCGTTGCTGCGGTCTCTCTCATTGCGCCGGCGGCGCGCGCCCAAGACGCGGTGACGCTGCACGGAGCGGTTCAATTCAACGACGATCACGCCTTCAACAAGGCGCTCCTCAAGTTCGAAGCGCTGGTCAAACAATATTACGGCAAGCCGATCAATTTCGTCCTTCACCGCAACAGCGAGCTGGGGCTGGAAAAGGACTACTTCGCCTACATGAATCAGGGCATCTCGGTCGACTATGCGATCGTATCGCCCGCGCACATGTCGACCTTCTCCAAGGCCGCGCCTTTCATCGATGCGCCGTTCCTGTTCCGCGACCTCGACCACTGGAACAAGGTGCTCGACGCCGACCTGCTCAAGCCGATCGCGGACGAGATCGCGCAGAAGGCGGACGTGATGCTGATCGGCTATGCCGGCGGCGGCGTGCGCAACATCTTCGCCAACCGGCCGGTGCGCAACCTCGTCGAGATGCGGGGGCTCAAAGTGCGCGTGCAGGGCGCGCCGATCTGGAGCCGCACCTTCGCGGCGACCGGCATGTCGCCGACGGTCATCGCGTACAACGAGATCTACAACGCCATCCAGAACGGCGTCATCGCCGCGGGCGAGAACGAGGCCGCCGGCGTCGAGCAGATGAAGTTCTACGAGGTCGGCCCCAATCTCGCGATGACCGAGCACGCGATCACGATCCGGCCGCTCTGCTTCTCGGGCAAGGCATTCAAGAAGCTTTCGCCGGAGCTGCAAGCGGCCATCCTCAAGGCTGGCAAGGAAGCCGGCGGCCACGGCCGGCAGATCGAATCGTCCGAAGACAGCGCCAAGCTCGACGCGCTGGAGAAAGCGGGCAAGCTTAAGCGAATTGCTTTCACCGACCGCGCGGACATGAAGAAGCTGGTCGATCCGGTCATGGCCGCCTACGCCAAGGAGATCGGCGCCGACGCGATCTTCACGCGGATCAACGCCATCAAGTAGCTCGAACTCCCTCGGCGCGGTCGCGCAGACCGCGCCGTCGTCCCTGCGCAAGCAGGGACCCATGATCACCGGCCTGAGATCATGGGTCCCCGCTTTCGCGGGGACGACAAATATGAGCTAGCTTCGCGCGCATGAGAAAGCTCATCGACGGCTATTGCCGGCTGCTGACCTGGCTGATGGTGGCGACCGTCGCGATGCTGGTGGTGCCGGTCTCGCTGCAGATCGTCGCGCGCTACACGCATCTGATCCCCAGCTACATCTGGACCGAGGAGCTGTCGCGCTTCCTCTTCATCTGGATGGTCATGCTCGGCGCGATGATTGGCATCAAGGAAGGCACGCATTTCGAGGTGGACATCTGGCCGGAGCTTGGGCGGCGCGCCAATGCGATGCTCAAGATCGTCTCGAACCTGTTCGTGCTGATCTTCGCGCTGGTGTTTCTCTATTGGGGCATCAAGTTTGTCGAGTTCGGCTGGTATCAAGAGTCCGAATTGGCCGAATTGCCCATGCCGTTCATCTTCATCGCCTGGCCGCTCGCCGGCGCGACCTGGGTGATCTTCCTGGGCGAAATTTTCCTCGACAATATTCGCATCCTGGCCGGGAAGGCCGCCCGATGACCCTGGCCGCGATGTCGCCGGGCATGGCGGCGCTGGTGCTGTTCGGTTCGTTCTTCTTCCTCATCGCGCTGCGGGTGCCGGTGGCGTTTGCGCTCGGGCTCGCATGCCTGCCGCCGCTCCTGTTCGATCCGCGGCTCTCGCCGATGGTGCTCTTCAACGAAACCTTCAAATCCTACAACTCCTTCATCCTGCTGGCGGTGCCGTTCTTCCTGTTGACCGCCAATCTCATGAATATCGGCGGCATCACCGATCGCCTCGTCCATCTCTCGCGCACCATGGTCGGCAACTGGCCCGGATCGCTGGCGCAGATCAATGTGCTCTTGTCCGTGTTTTTCGCCGGCATCTCGGGCTCCTCCACCGCCGACGCCGCGAGCCAGAGCAAGATCTTCATCGAGGCGCAGACCAAGGAGGGCTACGACCTCTCGTTCTCGATCGCGATTACCGCGGTGTCGGCGGTGCTCGCCGTGATCATTCCGCCTTCGATCCTGATGATCGTCTGGGGCGGCGTGCTGTCGGTCTCGATTGGCGCGCTTTACCTCGCGGGCATTCTGCCCGGTCTGCTGATCGCCGCGGCGCAGATGGCGACCGTGCACGTTTACGCCAAGCTCTACAACTATCCGGTCTATCCGCGCGCCACCTTGCGCGAGTTCTTCTGCTCGGCGGCGCAGTCGGTGCCGGCGCTGATGACGCCGTTCATCATCGTCGGCGGCATCCTGC
>CBFGVM010000366.1:0-4447 GCA_965652015.1 uncultured Alphaproteobacteria bacterium | reverse complement strand
TATCGCTGCTTTGTTTGTCGGGATCGCTGCATTGACGATTGTCTCCACGGTCGCCGAGGCCGCGGATGGCTGCGGACGCGGTTGGTATTACAACGGGCGACGGTGCGTGCCGCAGGACGAGCCCGGCTATGGATACCGGCGCGACTACGGACCGCCACAGTATCGAGGTGACTATGGGCCGCCGGTCGATCGCGGACCGGGATTACGGCTTGATCTCGGCGGCCGTCGGGACGAGGCGCGGTACTCGCCACCAAATCCGGCCTTCAGAACATGGAACAACTGCCCGCCGAACTTCACGGTTCAGGATGGGCTGTGCAAGCCGTATAGGGGACGTTAGACGATTTCCCGGTCTTGCAGGCCGCCTCGGTTGGCGACCAAACGAAGATTTCGGGGAGAGGCCGCGCGGTGCGCAGGCGGCCATCCTCAAAGGCCCCGAACTTCCCGGCCGAGCTGATCCGACGGTTGGCGTCAACACGGGGCTGTGCGCTACGCAGCGCACGCGCGGGCTAATGCCAGAACGTGTTCGCCTGGAGAGGATCCGTTCCTAACCTCCAGCCGAGTCTGTCTGCCCTCATCTTCGTCGATAAACGAGAGTTCCCAGTGTGTTTCTGGTCCACCGGTGCGAACTATTCTGACGATGTTCCGTTCGTGCACGTCTTTTAGATCCGATCGTGGTTGGCGCCGGGCAAGTTGCTCAAGTGTGCACGACGCAAGGCGAGCATAGTTGCCGTCAAGATGGTCGACAGCAATTCGAGTTTCAAAAAGTTGACTCGCAGCGACACAGCCGGCGAGGGTGATCGCAGATACCAGCGGCACGAGGGTGACCGGCTTCACGACTTGCTGCTCTAGTCTGACGCAACCGGACGCATTCAGAACTGACTGCCCTTACACGTTTGGTGCGACCGCGTCGTCGACGGCCCATTGCAGCGTGTCATGAACGGCTCGGTCGGGAGCGCGGCAATGGAACGGACGCGCGTTTCGCATCGTCGTCTACTGTCGTGCGAGCTTACAATCCCCCGCTTAATACATCCTTAGAGGTGTGTTCGGCAGGCCGGCGCCACATCCCGGCAATGATCGTTTCTTTGCATCGTTTTTACCGTCGAGTCCCGGCGTTGTATTTGGGCAACATCTTTTGAAAAAGCGATGACCCGCAGCTTTCTTGTCTTGCAGGAATCGATTGCGACCCGAAAATTGTCGTCGTCTGCCGACTGTGTGCCTTACAGGGGAACCGAACGGGGGGAGGCGAGTCGTGAGACGGGGGCAGTTCGCGCTGGTGCTGTTATGCGGCACCGTCACGCTCGCCGGCTGGGGCGCGACGAGGCTCGGCGGTGTCGAGTGGCTCGAGAATGCCGCAAGGCCGATCTGGAACCGCGAGGCGACACGCGACGCAACGACTTCGAGCGCCGACGCCGGGCGCGTCGGCGCGGCGCTGGGACGCGCAGTGGCCTCCGTGGCCTCGGCCTCGTTCCATCTCAAGCTGCCCGAGCCTGCCGCCGCGTCCGCGGCCGAGCCTGCCGCCGATGCCGCGACCGGCGATCCAGCCCGCGAGGAAACCGGCTTCGTCCTCGCCGGAGCTTCCGAGGCGCCCGCCGTCGAGGCCGCTTTGCCCGAGTTTCAACCGACGCCGCCGGAAACACGCGGGCGGCTCGTGTCCCTGTTCAGGCCCGAGCCGGAGACCGAGGATCCGCAGCCGGCTGCGCGCCCGATTGAAACTCTCGACGAATGCCTGGTGATCGACATCTGCATCGACGAATACCT
This sequence comes from uncultured Alphaproteobacteria bacterium, assembly GCA_965652015.1. Taxonomy (GTDB): domain Bacteria; phylum Pseudomonadota; class Alphaproteobacteria; order Rhizobiales; family Xanthobacteraceae; genus VAZQ01. The sequence continues at coordinate 2,689 of CBFGVM010000366.1, read as the reverse complement.
TTGGTCGCTGTACGAACGGACGCCCAAAGTCGACACGAACAAGGTGACGGAGAAAATCAAGGCGACGGTCAAGACGAAGAAGGGCAAGACGCGCACCGTCACCAAAACCATCACGAAATATGTCGTCGCCGACTTCACGTGGAAGGATCCGATCGCGGCACAAAGAGTCGGGATGTCGCTCAAGGATTATGTGATCGGAGGCATGGATCGCCGCTTCAAGCTGAAGCTGTTCCGGGCGCTTCGCGCGATGGACGACGCCGGGCACATGCCGGGCATAACCAGTGCGTTCCGCGACGATTACCGGCAATCGATCGCAGCCGGCAACAAGGCAGCGAGCGACAGCTCATTTCACGGCGGCAGCCGCCGCGGCGGCTACGGCCACGGGCTTGCCATCGATCTCGTGAGCGTCAAGGGCGAGACCCGTCTGCAGCGATTCGCCTCGAGCGAAGTACTGTGGAAGTGGGTCGATGCGCACGAGAAGGAGCTTGGGGTGGGGCGCCCGTATCTCGATCGCGACCCGCCGCATGTAACGCCGATCGATGGCAGGGAATATGCCGCCAAGCGTGGTCGGCCGGCTGTGCAAAAGGCAGCATCGAAGGCGCCAGCGGCGAAATCGGAAACAACCAAGTCGCCAGCGGCGAAATCGGAAACAAGGAAGGCGCAAGCGGCGAAATCGGAACCAACGAGGCGTCAGGCCGGCGCCAGCAACGATGCATCGATGCGCGCCAAGCAGGCAAAAGCACCCAAGGTGAGCAGCCTTGCAGCGCCGACGCAAGCGGCCACGAAGCGTCAGGCCAACGCCGGCAACGCTCCATCGGTGCGCGCCAAGCAGGCAACACCATCCAAGGCGAGCAGCCTTCCAGCGTCGGCCAAGTATGCAACGGCGAACTATTAGGCGCTCATAAGGGCCGCGCCGACGATTGTTCCCCAAACTGCTGCTGACACAATGCCGATTAATATGATCGCGGCAAGAAAGGCAGCAGAAAGCACCAATCCGTCTTGCTCGATATAGGCGAGAGAGATCAGTGAGATCATCACCGCGGGAGGAATGTTACTCAAAGGCACCGGCGTCAGGAGCAGGACAACCGTCAACAATAAGACCATGACGCCGACAGCGTGCTTCGCCGCTTCAAAGGTCATCGGCCAGCGCGGATGAACGGCCTTCTCGAGATATTTCAAAACATGAATCGTGCGGTCGCCAAGCCGAAGCAGCTGTTTGGTCGGCAAGCGTCGCTTCATGATGAAATGCGGGAAAACAGGCTCGGCGCTACCCACCATCAATTGTACCGCCATGACGGCGAGTATGATCCCGGGGATCGTGGAGCCTACCGGTGTCGTCGCCAGCAATCCAAGCGACAACATGATGATGCCGAACGAATGCCGGTGCAAAGTCGATGTCAACCAGCCAACTGTGACGTACTCCGCGGGCGCTTGACGTATGAGTTCCTGCAGCACTCGTGAACTCGGGCCGCGCGTTTCCGTGTGGGTCGGGACGTCCTGCATTCCCGTTTCCAGGCTGGATTCGTTGGTGCGCATGGACGTGTTCCCGGGCCGCACTGTCGATAACAGCGAAAGGTCGATCCCCGTTCCCTGCCCGGCAGTCGAAACCGGCGATGCGTCGGAAAGGCGCAGGAGCAGTCGAAATCCGCCAGCCGATATAAATGTCGCAAGCAGGATGGTTTCGGCGCGCCTCTCACCTATACTCCTACGCTGAAGTCGGGGAGGACGTCATGCTCCGACGCCTTGCTGCGCCCTGTTGTATCGGCCTGATCCTCATCGTGGCGATGGGCTTGGCGCTCGCTCAAGGCGCATTTCCGAGCAAGCCGGTGAAGTTTCTCATTCCCTATCCGGGCGGCGGCTCGAACGACGTGCTCGCCCGAATCGTCGGCGACAAGCTGCAGGCGAAATGGGGACAACCGGTCATTATCGAGAATCGCACCGGCGGAAGCGGCAACATCGGCGCCGCCGCCGTCGCGCAAGCAGAGCCGGACGGCTATACCTTGCTGGTATCGGCGAGCCCGCCGCTTGCCACCAACCAGAGCCTCTACAGGCAGCTGTCCTTCAACCCTGAGGACTTTGTGCCGATCACCGTCTTCGGCTCGGTATCCAACTTGGTGATCGTGCGCAACGGGCTGCCGGTGAACTCGCTCAAGGAGCTGATCGCCTACGCAAAGGCCAATCCCGGGAAACTGGTCTATGGCAGTCAGGGCGTCGGCAACACCCCGCATCTCACCGCGAACATGTTCATGAACATGACGGGGACCAATTTGGTGCACGTGCCCTATCGCGGAGAGACCCTTGTATACAACGACATGTTGGGCGAGCGCGTCGACGTCTTCTTCGGCAATGCTTCGGGCGCATTTGCGCTCTACCGCGACGGCAAGCTCAAGGTGCTGGCGGTGACCGATAAGGCGCGCGTCTCGGCAATGCCCGAGGTGCCCACCGTGGCCGAGGCCGGACTTCCGGACCTGTTGTCGGGCGCCTGGTACGCGATGGTCGGGCCGCCCAAACTTGGCCCAGAGCTGCAGGACCAGATCGCCAAGGCGACCATCGAGGTGCTGAAGATGCCCGACGTGCAACAGAAATTCCGCGCGCTCAACATCGAGCCTGACGGCCGCACGCCGGCCGAAACGGCCGCCTTCATAAAGGGCGAGGTGAAGCGCTGGGGTGAGGTGATCCGCGCGAACAA
>CBFGVM010000365.1:0-4453 GCA_965652015.1 uncultured Alphaproteobacteria bacterium | reverse complement strand
GCTTGCCGAGCAGCCGATCGCGGTCGCGCCCGACGAGACGACCGCGCGCATGCTTGCGCAAGGCATCGCCCGGCTCGGCATCGAGCGGCTGCCATGGACGACGGCGCTGCGGCAATGGCGCGACCGCGTCCTATTTCTGCGCCGGACGCAAGGTGACGAATGGCCGGACCTGTCGGATGCGGCGCTCGCAGCAACGGCCGTCGAATGGCTTGCTCCTGCGCTTGCCGGCAAGACCGCGCTGAGCGAATTTTCGAGCGAGCAGTTCGCGCAGGCCCTGTACGCGCCGCTGCCGTGGACCTTGCGGCGTCGCCTGGACACCGAGGCGCCGAGCCATTTCACCGCGCCCTCTGGCTCGGCGCTGCCGATCGACTACGCGGCGCCCGAAGGGCCGCGCCTTGCCGTTCGCCTGCAAGAGCTGTTCGGACTCGACCGTCATCCCAGCATTGCCGGAGGACGGGTCCCTATCGTGCTCGAGCTGTTGTCGCCGGCCCATCGGCCCGTGCAGGTGACGCGGGATCTGCCTGGTTTCTGGCGCGGCAGCTACGGCGGCGTCAAAGCGGAGATGAAGGGCCGCTATCCGCGCCATCCCTGGCCCGACAATCCGCTCGCGGCGGCGCCCACGCGCCGCGCCAAGCCGCGCTCGCGCTAGCGGCTCTGCGTATCGTCAATGCCGGACCCGCGGCGACGCATTGCGGATGCCAATGAAACTAGTCTTGGCGGTAAGCGTTTGGTTAGAGCTGCCCGCCCCGCGCTTTCCCGCATGCGGCGCTTGCGCTATGAGGCTCGTGCGCACCGACGCCGTTAGGATTGCTGATGTTCCCCAAGCCGAAGCCCGCGCTCAGTCCGAATACCTATGCTTATGAATCAGAACCGCTGGTGAAGCCCACCGGCTTTCGCGAATACGACGTGCGCTGGCTGCTCGAAAAGGAGCTCAACCTGATGGGCGTGCAGGCACTGGGGCTCGGGCTCGGCACGCTCATCCATGAGCTCGGCGTCGCGCCACAGATCGTGACCGGCCACGATTTCCGCGCCTATTCGGCTTCGGTGAAGACGGCATTGACGACGGGACTGATGGCGGCGGGTTGCGGCGTGCACGACATCGGATTGGCGCTCACGCCCATGGCCTATTTCGCGCAATTTGCGCTCGAGGTGCCATGCGTGGCGATGGTGACCGCCTCGCATAACGACAACGGCTGGACCGGCGTGAAGATGGGCGCCAATCGTCCGCTCACCTTCGGCCCGGACGAGATCAATCGGCTCAAGGCCATCGTGCTCGAGGCGCGCTTCAATGTGCGCGGCGGCGGCTCCTACCTCTTCGTCGAAAATTTCCCGGCCCGTTACATCGCCGATCTCACGCAGCGGCCAAAGCTCAAGCGCCGCCTCAAGGTGGTTTGCGCCTGCGGCAACGGCACCGCCGGCGCGTTCGCCCCGCAGGTCCTCAGCGCGATCGGCTGCGAGGTGGTTCCGCTCGATTGCGAGCTCGACCACACTTTTCCCAAATACAATCCAAACACAGAAGACATGAAGATGCTGCACGCCATGCGCGACGAGGTATTGCGCGTGAACGCAGATGTGGCCCTCGGCTTCGACGGCGACGGTGACCGCTGCGGTGTGGTCGACAACGAGGGCGAGGAAATTTTCGCCGACAAGGTCGGCGTGATGCTCGCGCGCGACATCTCAGCGCAACACAAAGGCGCGACCTTCGTCGCCGACGTCAAATCGACCGGCCTGTTCATGACCGATCCGGTGCTGCGCGAGCACGGCGCCAAGGCGGACTATTGGAAGACGGGCCATTCCTACATGAAGCGCCGGGTCAACGAGATCGGCGCGGTGGCAGGCTTCGAAAAATCCGGCCACTTCTTCTTTAACCCGCCGCTCGGCCGCGGCTACGACGACGGGCTCGTGTTCGCACTTGCGGTCTGCGACATGCTCGACCGCAACCCGGACAAAAGCATGGCCGATCTCAAGAATGCGCTGCCCAAGACCTGGTCGTCGCCGACCATGTCGCCGCACTGCCCCGATGAGGTCAAATATCGCGTCGTGGACGACGTGGTGAAGCATTTCGAGCAGGCAAAAGCGCGCGCGGAGAAGGTGGCGGGCGAGCCGATCCGCGATCTCGTGACCGTCAACGGCGTGCGCGTCACCGTCGCGGACGGCACCTGGGGGCTCGTGCGCGCCTCCTCCAACAAGCCGGAGCTGGTGGTGGTGGTGGAGAGCCCGGTATCGGAGACGCGCATGCGCGAGATGTTCAAGGCGATCGATGCCGTGCTGCGCACCCATCGCGAGGTCGGCGCCTACAACCAGACGATTTGATCCGAGCGCGTTCGCAATGTGTGTCGACGGCGCGCAACGATTTCGGCGCGCTCCCTCTCTCGGTTTGAGGTGAGGGGGTAACGATTGAGAGACCTTGGACTCATCAACCGCGCGCTACGCGCGCGAGCCGCCGTTGCCAACGGCGTGATCGAGGCGCCCGTTCTTGCGCCTCGCACGCTGCTTCTCGCCCTGGCCGGAGTGCTCGTTCAAGACCTCGATCAGCGCTCGCACCTTCGGCGAGAGCACACCCTTGCCCCTGATCAGGCTGGTTTGCGACCGCGCGAGCGCCGGCGGCAGGGAATGCACGCTCAAGAGCTTGGCGTCCGGAAACGTGCCGAGCACGTTGCGCGGCATCAGTGAAATGCCCATGCCAGCGACCGCGCATCCGAGCATGGCGTGGTAGGAGGTAATCTCGACGATGCGCTCGGGCATTTCCCCGTGGTGGGCGAACCAATCCTCGAGCCGCTGGCGATAGGAGCAGCCGGATTCGAAGGCAAGTACCGTCTGGCAGCGCGCGTCGCGCGGCGACTTGATCGGTGGGTGACCGGCGGTGGCAATGATCACCAGCTCTTCCTCGTAGATCGGCACCTTCTCGAATGGGGCATCCGCGACCGGATCGGAGGTAAGCGCCGCGTCGAGCTCACCGGTAAGGACCGCGCCGGCAAGCTGCCGGGTATTGCCGGTGCGCAACTCGAGGCTCACGTCGGGATAACGGCCGAGATAATCGTTCATGGGGACCGGCAAGCGCATCGCCGCAGTGCTTTCCCCGGTGCCTAATCGCAACAGCCCGCGCGGTTTGGCATCGTGCACCGCCTCGCGCGCTTCCTGGGCGAGGTCGATGAGCCGATCCGCGTAGTCGAGCAAGAGCTTGCCGGCGGACGAGAGATGCAAGCGCTTGCCCTCGCGCACGAATAGCTCGACACCGAGCTCGGATTCGAGTTGGCGCACGCGCGTGGTGACGTTGGATTGCACGCGATTGAGCTTTTCTGCGGCCCGCGTGACCCCGCCGGCTTGCACCACCGAGCGGAAGATATGCAGATCGGTCAAATCCATCGTTCTCACCTTAAGATCATAATCATCACAATTATTCATTTTACGTGATGATTGGGGGCGCGTAAAGGTCTCTGTAGAGAACGTGATCGAAGGAGACCGAAGATGTGCGCCGGCAACGAAATTGTATTTGATTTCAAGAACTTGTCGCCCGAGCAGTGGGAACGCGCCAGGCGCCAAATCATCGCCCAGGCGGAATTCGCGCGCGCCCAGGCGCTGGGCGAACTGTTCGCCGCGGTCCTGTACGGGCTGTGGAGCGTTGCCCGGGGCGCAGCCGCGTTGACCCGCGCCGTTGCCGGCGCGGTCGTTGCGACAGCAGGCAAGTGGTGGCGCGCCTACGCCCTATGGCTTGAACGCAAGGCGGCGGCGCGCGAGCTTCACGCGCTCGACGACCGCACGCTCAAGGACATTGGAGTGAGCCGCTCGGAGATCGAGTGGGTGGTCCGCGGGCCACATGCGACGCGGTTGCGGGACGCGACCATCGCAGCGAAGCATCGCCGTCCCCGCCCTGCAACGCCCCGCTCAGGCACGAGCGCGAATGCTCGCTCATCCACAAAGCAATGGACCAACAAGCACGCTGCTTAGTTCGTTACCGCGAACTGCTCGCGCAGCGAACTCGCTGCACTCCCTCTCCCCATTTGGGGAGAGGGTTGGGGGTGAGGGGGTTACGGAACTATGCAGGAGACCTTAACCCCTCACCCCCATCCCTCTCCCAGCCGAAGTCGGATTTATCTGACTTCGGCCAGCTTAATATTCCGAACTCGAGTAAACCCGAGTTCGGCGGGAGAGGGAGCCGACTGAGTTCGTCTCAATACTCTAATCCCTCAAGAAACTGTCTCTTCGAAGGTCGCGCGGAACGGATGTGCCGGGTAGACGCCGAGGATCTTCATTTCTTTGGAGTAGAACGCGAGCTCCTCGAATGCGAACACCAGGCTGCGATCCTCGGGATGACCCTCGACATCGGCATAAAACTGGGTGGCGAAGAAATTGCCTTCGAGCATGTAGCTTTCGAGCTTGGTCATGTTGACGCCGTTAGTGGCAAAGCCGCCGAGCGCCTTGTAGAGCGCCGCCGGCACGTTGCGCACCCGGA
>CBFGVM010000364.1:0-4459 GCA_965652015.1 uncultured Alphaproteobacteria bacterium | reverse complement strand
CAATGGCTCGGATGAAATTTCTCTGCGACGCCGACCGTTGCATCGAGTGCAACGCCTGCGTCACCGCTTGCAAGAACGAACACGAAGTACCGTGGGGCATCAATCGCCGGCGCGTCGTCACCATCAATGACGGCAAGCCGGGCGAGCGCTCGGTCACCATGGCCTGCATGCACTGCACCGACGCGCCCTGTGCGGCCGTCTGCCCGGTGAACTGCTTCTACACCACCGCGGATGCCGTGGTACTGCACTCCAAGGATCTGTGCATCGGCTGCGGCTATTGCTTCTACGCCTGCCCGTTCGGCGCCCCGCAATATCCCCGGGTCGGCAACTTCGGCTCGCGTGGCAAGATGGACAAATGCACTTATTGCGCGGGCGGGCCGGAGCCGGACAACTCGATGGTCGAGTTCGAGAAGTACGGCACCAACCGCTTGGCGGAAGGCAAGTTGCCGCTCTGCGCGGAAATGTGCTCGACCAAGTCGCTGCTGGCCGGCGACGGCGAGATTATCGCGCAGATTTACAAGGAGCGTGTCGTCAAGCGCGGCTACGGCTCCGGCGCCTGGGGCTGGAAGACCGCCTATCGCGAGACGATCGCGTCATAGGCGAAGCTGGCGTGGTTTCGTGCGATCAACGTCGCCGCCTTGCCGACGGCGGCGCGGACCATGCGCCGCCTCGCCCGTACGACTGGCAGGGGACTCTACCGGCCGTCTCGAGCAAGGACAGAATTCGGTGAAGGGAACTGCAAACATGCCGAAACTTACTGCTCGTCTGCGTCTCATCCTCGGCGCGATCGCGCTCGCGCTGATCGTCGCCGTGGCAAGTCCCGTCGCTGCTCAGCAGCGCAATCCCGACAGCTCGGTCAATCCGACCGCGAGCGCGGTCAAGGAGGACCAGCTTCTCAACGAGCTCAACCGGATTTCCGGCCGCTGCACGCTTCCCGACCAGAAGGCCTGCACGATCGAGCAGCCGGCCGGTCGCGACTGGCGTCAGTTCCACCAGGTGACGTTGCGCTGGATCGGTGCCATCTCCATCCTCGGCATGCTCGCGATTCTCGTCGCCTTCTATCTGATCCGCGGCATGGTTCGCATCGAATCCGGCCGATCCGGACGCGTGCTGGTGCGCTTTACTTCGTTCGAGCGCCTGGTGCACTGGATGACGGCGGCCTGCTTCGTCATCCTCGCTCTGTCCGGCCTCAATATCACCTTCGGCAAGCCGTTGTTGCTGCCGCTCATCGGCCCGGAAGCCTTCACCGACTGGTCGCAGTGGGCGAAGTACGCGCACAACTACTTGAGCTTCCCGTTCACGCTCGGCGTGTTCTTGATCTTCCTGATGTGGATCGCCTGGAACGTCCCGAACCGGATGGACGTGGAGTGGCTCAAGAAAGGCGGCGGCATGGTCGGCCACGAACATCCTCCGGCCGATCGCTTCAATGCCGGTCAGAAGATGATCTATTGGATCGTCGTGCTCGGCGGCGCCGCGGTCGCGGTGAGCGGCTACATTCTGATGTTCCCGTTCTACGGCACCAACATCGCCGACATGCAAGTGGCCCAGATCGTGCACGGCGTGGTGTCGTTGCTGTTTGTCGCCGTCATGCTCGCCCACATCTATATCGGCACGATCGGGATGGAGGGAGCATTCGAAGCAATGTGGGACGGCACCGTCGATCTCAACTGGGCAAAAGAGCACCACAGGCTGTGGGTCGAGAAGGAAATGTCCAAAGGCGAGGCCGGCGCACCCCCGCCGAAAGGAAGAATGCAGGCCGCCGAGTAGTCGCCGGCCGAAGGCCCAATCAAAGCGCCCGGCACCCCGCCGGGCGTTTTCTTTCTGGTTCTTGTTGATTGCCAGACGCCGCGCGGGGCGCGCTTCGGGCTGCTATATAATGCAGCATGCGCATCATCGGCCTCGCCGGCTGGAGCGGCTCGGGCAAGACCACGCTCCTCGCACAAGTCATTCCCCGCATCGTCGCCCGGGGACTGAAGGTATCGACGCTCAAGCACGCCCACCACGGCTTCGACGTCGACCAGCCGGGCAAGGATTCCCACACCCATCGCATGGCCGGGGCGACCGAGGTTCTGGTCGGCTCAGCGAAGCGATGGGCGCTCGTCCACGAGTTGCGCGGAGGAGCCGAGCCCGCGCTGGGCGCTCTGCTCGAGAAGCTCAGCCCGGTCGATCTCGTGCTGATCGAAGGCTACAAACGCGAGCCGCATCCCAAGCTCGAAATATACCGTGCCGGAGTCGGCAAGCCGCTGCTTCATCCCGATGACCCCGCGATCGTCGCCGTCGCTTCGGATGCGCCACTGCCGGCGGCGCGGGTTCCAGTCGTCGGTCTCGATGACATCGAGGGGATCGCCGATATTCTGATCCGGCATGCCGCGCCAATCGCAGCCGTGCTGGCGCATGCAGGAAACCGGTAATGGCACAGCTTACCGACGACTGCTTCGCCTTCTCGGGCCCGCTGCTGCCAGTCGACGAGGTCGAGCGCATCATCCGCGAGCGCGTTACGCCGGTCGCCGAGGTCGAAGCCGTTCCCCTGCACGCCGCGAACGGGCGTGTCATTGCGCGCGACGTGGTCGCTCCCATCGATCTGCCGCCATTCGACAATTCCGCGGTCGATGGCTACGCCGTGCGCCACGCCGATCTCGAGGGCAAGGCCGAGACCCGGCTCGCGGTGGTCGAACGCGTGACCGCAGGCCGTACCGCCGCCCGGGGCTTGGCGGCAGCCGCGGCGGTGCGCATCTTCACCGGCGCGCCGATGCCGGCGGGCGCCGACACCGTTTTCATGCAGGAGGACGTCCGGCGCGACGGCGACTCGGTGATCGTGCCGGCGGGGCTCAAGCTGGGCGCCAATCGGCGGCTTGCGGGCGAGGACGTGCGCGCCGGATCGACTGCGCTGCCTGCGGGCCGACGGCTTACCGCGCAGCATGTCGCGCTTGCGGCGAGCCTCGGGCTCACCGCCCTCGAGGTGTTCCGCCGCGTGCGCGTTGCGGTGTTCTCCACGGGAGACGAGATCGTCGAGCCGGGCAATCCGCGCCCGGGCGCGGCATTGTTCGACGCCAATCGCTATCTGCTCATGGGGCTCATCGAGCGGCTCGGCGCCGCAGCGACCGATCTCGGCATCCTGCCCGACGATCCCGAGCGGCTCGCGCGCGCGATCGCCGCCGCGGCGGCCGAGCACGACCTTGTGGTCACCTCGGGCGGCGTTTCGACCGGCGAGGCCGATCATGTGCGGCACGCGGTCGAGACCGTCGGGCGGTTGGTATTTTGGCGCGTCGCCATCAAGCCGGGGCGGCCGGTCGCGATGGGAGTCATTCCAGCCTCGGGCCGAGGCGCGAGCGCGGCGTTCGTCGGCCTGCCCGGCAATCCGGCGGCGGTCTACGTGACGTTCGCGCGCGTGGTGCGCCCGCTGCTCCTTCGTCTCGCCGGGGCGGAGGCGGCGCCGCTCATGGCGCTGCCGGTGCGCGCAGCCTTCGCCTATCGCAAGAAAGCGGGGCGGCGGGAATATGTGCGGGTCAAGCTGACGCGTGCCGGCGACGGCGCGGTCGAAGCAGTCAAGCACGCGCAGGAGGGCGCGGGAATCATCACATCGCTCACGGAGACCGACGGCCTCGTCGAGTTGGCGGAAGACATCACGACGGTGGCGCCGGGTGCGACCGTCGCCTTTCTCTCCTACGCGACGCTGGCGGCGTAGGAATCAGATCCTCACCGCGGAGGTCGTATACGCCACGTCGACCGGTTCTTGAACGCGGTTGAGGACAACGACCGCGCAAACCGCGATCACGGCCGCCGCTATGCAAGCGGCGATGAAAGCGCGCATGGGTAATCCCCCTCGCTTCGCTGACTCCCGCATTATATGGATTTAATGGCGACCGCGATCAAGCGCTTAAACGCCGCATTGCTGCTCTGCGATACGCTCCGCCTGCGCAGCGTCGGCAGGAGTGTTGACATTGAAGAACGGGTCGACCGGCGTTGCCGGCCAGTCCGCGACTGCAATGCCGTGGCGCGCGGTCCAAGTCTCGATCTTGCGTAAATCTTCCTCGAGCAGCGCCTTGCGCAGGTCCTCCCGCAGCGCCACCGGCCACAAGCCGACCACGGGATGCCGCCATTCACCCGAGCGTGCGCAGGCGAGCGGCAGGCCGGCCGCCCGACGCGCCGCCGACAAGCGCGCCACCAGATCGCCGGGCAGGAACGGGCAATCGCCCGGCACGCTCGCGACGTCGGTGATCGCAGGCGCATGTGCGGCTGCCCAATCGAGTCCGGCGAGAATGCCGGCGAGCGGGCCGGCGAAATCCGGCACCGTGTCGGCCACCACGGGAAGACCGGTATCGGCGAAGCGCGCGGGATCGCCGTTGGCGTTGAGAATGACGGCCGTGCATTGCGGTTTGAGGCGGGCGAGCACCCGCTCGAGAATGGTCTTGCCGCCGATATGGATTCGCGTCTTGTCGCCGCCACCCATGCGCCGCGC
>CBFGVM010000363.1:0-4499 GCA_965652015.1 uncultured Alphaproteobacteria bacterium | reverse complement strand
GCCGCCACCATGCCTGCCGCCACCGTGTTTGCCCCCATGCCTGCCGCCAGCGTGTTTGCCACCATGCTTGCCGCCAGCGTGTTTGCCCCCATGCCCGCCACCAGCGTGTTTGCCACCATGCCCGCCGCCGCCGTGCCCGCCGCCACCGCCACGGGCGTCTGCTTCGAGTGTGAGAAGAGGCACCACGAGGAGTAGCATCGCGGCCAAGCAAGCGCCGGTCGTCAACAGCAGCCTCACGGCGCTGCGGGAGTGGGTGCGCCGCACCGCCGCGGTCGGCTGTGCCTTGGCATACGTCCACGAACGAAGAGCTTCTAATACTGACACAAGAGTTTTCCTTCGATCGCGCCGCCTGACGATGTCTAGACTAATAAACTCTGTCTCTCGCTAAGCGGTTCCAGCTCTCAGGCCGCGAACGGCATACGCACGGCGGGCGTCATTACGCTCTCTCACCGGGGGGCGATGACTGATCGATTTGTACAACATCACGCGCGTCGTATTGGGCCCCGCTTGCCGACTCCGCCTGGCCGAGGCGGGCTGCAGTCCACACGAGATCGCCGCCATCCCCGCCATGCGAGATCGTGCGCTACACCGATACGGTTGACCGCAAAAGCATCGCGCGCGCAGCCATGGAAAAGCTGAAAACAGGAGCATCCAGTGTCAAACCTGACGAAGGTTTGACAAAACGAGAAAAGTTTTGAGCAATCAAAAGACGAATGTAAGGGTGGCTCCCCGGGCCGGATTCGAACCAGCGACCAACCGGTTAACAGCCGGTTGCTCTACCGCTGAGCTACCGGGGAACACACGCGCGACCGCCGCTTCTAACAAACGCGGTGGCCGCTTGCAAAGCATGAAATCGGCGCCGGCGGGCATCGCTCGCGGAGCGGCGGCCGGGCGGCGCGCTCTCACTCTCATGCACGCGCCGAACTTGCGGTCGCGCCGGCAACAGCGGCCCTGTCCGAAGGCCCAAGCTCGGCCACGCAGCGGGCGAGATCGCGCAGATGCAGCCGCAGCTGGTCGAGCGCAAAGCCGAGGGCGAAGATGCGCTCGGCAGCCTCGTCCGCCAACGTTCGGGTGAAGCCTTCGCGGCGTAGCGCCGCGAATTCCGCGTCGTAGCAGTCGAGCGCGGCTTCGACCGCACCCAGCGCGGGGGGCGCCTGTCGCTCCGAGAGGGCGGCGGCGCTCGTGCGAAGATAGTCGGCCACGCTTTCGCTCACGCGCGCGAGGCACGGTTCCAGCCGAGGCAGGAACGTCTCGGGCAGGGGAGCCATGGCGGCGCGCCCCACCATGATGATGTCGTGGCGCAGCCGCAGCAGGGTGCGCAACAGCGGCCGCTGGTCGGGCTCGGCGGCAAGCCGCGTGATCCGCTCGTGCGACGCCTCGGCTGCGACCTTGTCGAACCGCGCAAAGGCTTCGCCGATCCTGTTCTGCATGTCGGCCAGCGCCGGCGGATCCATTTTCCCGGTAAAGGCCGCGAACAGCTCGGGCACGAACCGCGCCATCAGGCCGAGCATCTGCGTCGCCGCTTCGATGGCCAGATCATGGGCGCGCGCCGGCAATACCACGAGCGATACGACGAGGCCCACCACGCATCCGACCGCGACTTCGATCACCCGCTCGAAGGCTGCGGCGATCGGACCGGTATGGGTGATGGTCGGAGCGAAGAACACCATCACTGCCGTGAACGGTGCGGCGCTGAAGCGCGGGTAGAGCGCGGCGAGCAGAACCGCCGGCGCGAGCGCCAGGGCCAGCCCCACGAAAACCGCGAACTGGTCGTCGTGGGGAACGAGCGCGCCGATCGCGCCGGCGTAGACGGCGCCGCCCAGCGTGGTGGTCAAATAGTCGATCGACGCCTTGACCGACCTGCCGACGTTGATTTGCGTCAGGATCACGGCGGTCAGCACCGCCCACAGCGCGATGGGCAGATGCAGCACCTGCGCCGCCGCCAAGGTGAGCACCGCGGCGGTCGTGCTCCGGATGCACAGCCGCAGCTCTGCGCTGTGCGTGCTGCTCCAGCTGCGCAGCCGGGCCCAATCTGTTGCCAAGCGGCTCATGCCAAACTCCCAGGTGATTGCGTCCGCATGCTCGAAGCGAGCGGCGAGGGTAGCCCGGATAGAGCGAAGCGATATCCGGGTTTTCGTTCAATAAGGGATCCAATGGCGGTCGCAAAATAACCTGCGCTTGCAACGCACGCAGATGGGGGCGCCCTAGCTTGCAGCTGGGCCGGTTGGCGGCCGCATGTCGGAAACGCGACGAGCCGTCTCGTTGACAAGCCGCAGCGATTGCCGGAACACTCTGCCCAAATCGGCACAAGCCGGCATCCGAACCCGCTTATTGCCAGATGACCACCCGCTTCGATCGGTACTGCGACAGGAGAATCCCCATGCGAACGCTCCGATCCCTGCTCGTGCCCGCCGCAACCGTTGCATTGGTCCTTGCGACCGCGACCGCCCACGCCCAGACCAAGATCTCCATTGGCAAGGTGATCGGCGGTGACGGCTTTCACATTCCGAGCTACGTCGCGATGGATCGGGGTTTCTTCAAGGCTGAAGGCCTCGATGCGCACTTCGTCGAGTTGCAGGGCAAGGCCCAGGTCACGGCGGTTTTGTCCGGCAATCTCGACTTCGCCCCCATTCCGTCGGGCGGAGCGCAGGCGGCACTCAGCGGAGCGAAAATCAAATATATCGTCGGCGAGTCGCTCAAGTCGCAATGGACGATCACGGTCCGCAAGGACATCAACAAGCCGGAGGAGTTGAAGGGCAAAACCGTCGGCTACGGTCGTGCCGGCAGCGCCGACTACGACGAAGTCGAAGCGGTGCTGCACCGTTTCTTTGGCATGAGCGTCGGCAAGGACTACAAAGTGATCTCGTTCCAGGGTGAGCCGGAGCGGATTGCCGCCCTGATCAACGGCGATATCCAAGGAGCATCGCTCTCGATCCCGCATGCCACCGCGGCCCTTCATGCCGGGCTCAAGATCCTCGTGCGGACCGGTGACTACATTCCAAGGGCCGGCGGCACGATCTGGGGCATGCAAGCCTACGTCGACAACAACCCCGAGACGGTTAAGAAGGTCATCCGAGCCATTGCCAAGGCCGTGATGTACTTCCGCGAGAACAAGCAAGGTTCGATCCCGATCCTCAAGCACCATCTCGGTATCAAGACCGACGAAGAGGCCGCGATCATCTGGGACCAATTGCACGACGCATTTGGCGCCGAGGTTCCCAAGGATCTGTTCCACGCGATTTTCGAATCGCGTCGGTTGACAATGGTCGCGGCGCGGCAATGGCCGCAAGACCAGCCGCTGCCGGACCCGGAGCAGTTCCTGGCCCGCGATCTGCTCGACTCGACGCTGAAGGAAATGGGTTACGTTCCGACCAAACTCGAAGCGCCGACCAAGACGAATTAGCCGCTCGGACCCGAGTCTGGTTTAGCTTTCGCGGCGGAACGAAGTCCGGCCCGGTCAAATCGCATTGATGTGTTGCGGGCGCCAGCGGCTCAGCCGATCCTCGAGCAGCTTGACCAGTCCGGTCATCAGCAAAGACAGCGCGGCGAACACGATCAGGCCGGCAAAAACGACGTCCACCTGAAAGCGGCTCGCGGCCCGCACCATGATCACGCCGAGACCGGCTTCGGAGCCGAAGAACTCGGCCACCACAACGCCGAGGACGGCACGGCCGATCGCCAATCGCAAGCCGACGACGATATAGGGCAGCGCGTTCGGAACAACCACCAGACGGGCGATGTCCCATTCGGTGGCGCCGAACGACCGCACGACATTGATCAGAACGCGGTCGGCGTTGCGCACCCCTTCATAGGTGTTGATCAGAATCGGAAACAAGGCACCGATGAATACGATCATGACCTTTGACCACAGGCCCAGCCCGAACCACAGCAGGAAGAGCGGCAGGAACACCAGCCGTGGCGTCGCATTGAACGCGGTGATGAAGGGATCGAGCATCGCATTGAGCGCAGCCGACCGCCCGAGCAGGACGCCAATCGGCAGCCCGACCGCGATCGCGATCAACAGTCCGATCGCAAAGGCGGAGGCGCTGACGCCGAGCGGCCCCCAGATCGCGCCAGTGGCAAACATCTGCCAGAGCGTGCCGCCGATCTCGCTCGGCACCGTGAAGAACAGCTTGGTTCCCTCCTGCATCGTAATGAGGCGCGGCAGGAGCTCCCAGACCAGCAGCAGGACCACGAGGCTACCAAACCCGAGAATGGTCGGCTCGAAGCGTTGCCACACGCCCTTCCTCGGCGCGGCAAGGTCGTCGGCCGGCGCGACAACGTTCGCATCGACGGCTTGAATTTCGCTCATGCTCCTACTGCTCGGTGCGCCATGGGAACGCCGTGCGTTCGGTCCAGCGAATGCCTTCCGTGAGCACCACGGCGATGATCATGATGACGATAATGCAGGCAAACATTCGGTCGAGTGCGAAAATATCGCCGAACCGGGAAATGGCGTAGCCGATTCCTTCTGAAGCCGCGAAGAACTCGCCAACCAG
>CBFGVM010000362.1:0-4499 GCA_965652015.1 uncultured Alphaproteobacteria bacterium | reverse complement strand
TCGAAGCGCAAGCACATCAAGATTTTCACGGCCGAGGAAGGCGGCGCCGAGCACTGCCAGGTCGATCACCGTCAACTCGGCATCGATTACATCGGGGACTGGCTGCTCGCCAACATGTAAGCGCATGCGACGATGACGACATCATTGTGATACCTTGCGCCATCGACGCAACAGTCGGCACGTGATCCAATGGCGGGCAATGAGCCCGATGCAATGAGGGAGGCGGATCATGCGCAATCTCTTTCGCTGGTGGTTGGTTATCGGCGCCGTGCTGGGCGCCACGATGTCGGCACACGCACAGAGTCCGTCGTCCTATCCCGATCGGCCGGTCAGGCTGGTCGTGGCATTTCCACCTGGCGGGGCAACGGACACCCTTGCGCGCCAAATCACGCAAGAACTGGGAGAGGCGCTGGGCCAATCCGTTGTCATCGAGAACAAGCCGGGCGCCGGCGGTTACATTGCTTGGAACCACGTCGCCAATTCGGATCCGGACGGCTACACGCTGCTCATGGCCGAGAACGCGCTCGGCATCAGCCATGCCCTCTACAAGAAGGCCGCTTCGTCGTTCGATCCGGTCAAGCAGTACGATGCAATCGCGTCTGTCGCCTCCTCGCCGCTTGTTATGGCGGTCGCCAACAATGTGAAAGCCAACTCGGTGGCGGAGCTCATCGCCTACTCGCGCACATTGCCGCAGAAAATGAATTACGCCTCCGCCGGTATCGGCAGCGTCTCACACCTGACCTTTGAAGTAATAAAGTCGGCCACCGGAATGGAGGCGGTTCACGTTCCCTACAAGGGCGGCGGGCCGGCGATGAACGATGTGATTGCGGGCCACGTGGCGATCAATATGGCGGCCATTCAGGTGGCAAAAGGCCTGGTCGAAACGGGCAAGATCAAGGGGCTCGCGGTCACGAGCTCGGAGCGTTCACCGGTGCTGCCGAACGTTCCGACCCTGAAGGAAGCCGGCGTCAAGACCGCGGACGTGGACTTGCGCTTCTGGTTCGGAATCTTCGCTCCCAATGGCGTTCCGGATGTGGTCAAGGCCAAGTTGGACAAGGCGGTGGCGGCAACGCTCTCGCATCGGAATGTGCGCGAACGGCTGGCCAATCTCGATATCGAACCGGCCTATGCGCCCGGTAATGTCCTAAAGACGAAGCTCGAAAACGAGATCGCAAACTGGAGCAAATTCATCGACGCACACGGAATCAAGCCGGAATGAAGCCCGCTCCATTCGCTTCATGGGGACGTGCGACAAAAGAGGAGTAAGAGGGTGAGTTCCTGCCTTCGGGCGATGAATCCGCGCCCCCATAACCACGCCCACCATTAACTCCCTGTTTACGGCTTTGCGCAAAACGACTCGCGCCTTTGCTTCGAAAGCGAGAGAATTCGCGTGGCTCGGCGTCGGTGATTGATTAGGGCGCAAAAGCCCTAGTCTCAGCCCAGCACCGAGTCGAGCCGCCCATTGCCCAGGGCAAATAGGCTGCCCTGCCTGGCCAACTCCGATTCGCCGCCAAGAGAGCAAAAAGCCCCGCCGAAGCGGGGCTAGAGTGACCTTCCTCGGCGTATTCGGATCACCCTGGGGGACGGGGGAGTCGTTGGGGGCATCCGGCTCGCCTTGATCAGCACCATTTCACATCCCACGCCGGGAGGATGTGATGGCCGTCACATTTTGGCGCAATTCGGCTCCCCCAACCGGCGGAGGGCCGCAGGTCAGATATGCGGGAGCTTCCCCTCGTCTCGTCACGGAACATCAAGCTCCTTCATCTTGACCTAGATCAGCAACTATTTCCGACATATTGTCGTGAAAGGATCAAACACTCATATTGCGTCCATTCACCCCTGGTTGGAGATGCTGACCTCGCAACTGCCCCGCTTGCTTATCGTAGCGGCGCTGATGTCCGTCGGCGGCGAGATCGCGGTCGCGCGAGATGGACCCGTGTCCGATTTTTCTGCCCTCCAGGAGTGGAAGAACCAGATCACCGCTGAGCTTGAGCACAATAAACGCTACCTTCCCGCGATCAGGACCCGTGGCAAGATTGGCGTCGTGAAATTCGAGTTGAATATAAACCGCTCTGGATGGGTCCTTCCGGGAACTCGTATCGTAACCGCTGACCCCGATCTCGGCAGAGTCGCGCTCTTGTTGCTTCAGCAATCACAGCCGTTTCCAGCGCCGGATAATTTCAAAGTTCCCGACTCATCGTTTCGCATTATGTCCTCGATTCGGTTCATCGACATCCCTGCGCCCGAACCGGCGAGCCTTCAAGGTCTGGACTACCGCAAGCTATCGGAATGTTACGAGGCAGATCGGCAGGAGCTGGAATACCAGCGTCGAAAGGCAGCATCCCGGAACGCGCCGTTGCCGACCGCAGTGTTTCGCACCCCAGAGGGGTGTTCCGAGGCAAAGCGTCAGGAGACGGAGCGCCAGCGTAGCACCGTCGAAGTGATCAAATAAATTGCCGCCATTGCAAAGTCTGACGTGCCGCACGGCATGAGCCCGCTGTTCATCGGGCTCTCGACAGCTCCTGGTTCTTTTCGCATAAACTGGAGGGCTAAGGCAGCAATCGCCGAACGATAAGCTATGGCTACACGCCACCGATCCGCCCGCAGCGAGCGAGAACCATATGAATGGCACCGCTCGCCACCGCGCCCGAGGAATGGGCTGCCTATCTGAAAGCGGAGCTCGCGCGCTATACGAAGATCATCAAGGACGCAATATCCAGCCCGAATAGCAGCGAGACCAAGTCGATGTCCAAGAACATGCTCGACGGCGGTCAGGTGATCGTCGATTATCTCGTGCGCGAAAAGGTGCCTTACGTCTTCGGCCTGTGCGGCCACGGCAATATCGGCTTTATCGACGCGCTCTACGAGCGCGCTGACGATATCAAGACAGTTTCCGTTCACCACGAGAGCGTCGCCGGGTTCATGGCGGACGTCTACTACCGTGTATGCGGCAGACCGACCGCGACGTTCACGTCCTGCGGTCCAGGTTCCGCCAATCTGCCGATCGCGCTCGCCAACTCCTACCTCGATTCCGTTCCCTTTCTGGCGGTGACCGGCAATGTGCCGACCGGCCAATTCAACCGCGGCGCTTTCCAAGAGCTCTATCGCCATTACCAGGCGGACTTCCCATCCACGGTGCGCGCGTATTGCAAGCGCGTGTTTCAGCCCACGCGCGGCGACATGGTGCCGCTTGCGATCCGGCAAGCGTGGAAGACGATGGTGAGCGGGCGGCCGGGACCGGTCGTGCTCGATGTTCCCTTCGACATCTTTAAAGAAGCCGCCGCCGAGGAAACGCCGAAACCGGAAGATTGGAACGCCAATATTTCGTGTCGCTGCGGCGCCGATCCCGCCGGCGTGACCCAGGCGCTCGACATGCTGCTTGCGGCCAAGCGGCCCGTCATGCTGGTAGGCCAGGGCGTCAAATATGGGGGTGCGGCAGCCGATTTATTGCACGTGGCGGAGCGCCTGCGCATTCCCGTTGCCTGGTCGGCGAGCGGCACCGGCGCCATCGATGCCCGGCACCCGCTGGCGCTCGGCCTTGTTGCCCGCAACGGGCCGTATCAGGCCAACCATGCCGCACGCACTGCCGACGTGCTGCTGGCGCTCGGCGTACGCTTCGATGATCGCACGTCGAGTTCTTGGCTGCCGGGCTACTCTTTCACCATCCCGCCCACCAAGCTGATCCACGTCGACATCGATCCCGACGAGATCGCCCGCAATTACCCCGTTGCCCTCGGGCTAATGGCGGACGTGCGCACGTTTCTCCGCCAACTGCTGGCGGAGATCGAATGCCGCGATCGCATTGAGGATGTCGCCGACGCACGCGCAAAATGGCTCGACACCATCGACGGCTATCGCCGCGAATGGAACGCGTTCATCGCCCCCGGCTTTGTCGATGATGCCTCACCCATCAACCCGCAACGCGCCGCGCACGAGATCGACAAGGTGTTGCCGGAGGATGCCATTCTGGTGAGCGACATCGGCGTCCATCACAACTGGCTGATCCAGTTTTGCCGGCCGCGGCGGCCGGATTCGCTGATCGGCTCGATGGGCTTCGGCCCGATGGGATTCGGTGTCGCCGGGGTGTTGGGCGCGCAGTTCGCCGCGCCGGAGCGGCCCTGCGTTTCCGTCTGCGGTGACGGCGCCTTTTTCATGCACGCGAGCGTGTTGGGGACCGCCGTCGAATACGATCTGCCGGTGATCTGGGTCGTGTGGAATAATTTTGCCTATGCCTCAATCCGCGGATTACAGCGCGGCTATCTCAATGGTCGCGAGCTCGTGACCGACTTCCGCCATCCGGAGACTGGCGCGCCGTACAATCCAGACTTTGCCGCAATGGCGCGTTCGGCCGGCATCGAAGGCGTGAACGTCGACCGCCCGGCCGATCTTGCCGACGCTTTGCGAGGCGCGCTCGCCGCGCGCCGGCCGTATCTCATCAACGCCCATATCAGCGCCGATAAAAACCCCGGCGGCGCGGGGGTGTGGGAACTGCCCGGACT
>CBFGVM010000361.1:0-4516 GCA_965652015.1 uncultured Alphaproteobacteria bacterium | reverse complement strand
TGACCGTGTTGCTGAACGGGCAAGCGATAAATGTCCGATTCGCTTCGACCAGCGTCACTGTGATGCGCGGATCGATGCGCTTGATGAAACGGGCGCACGTCGCTCCCCCAAAGCCTCCGCCCACGACGACCACGCGCCCGCCGGCGCCTTGGGCGATGGCTGGCATCGGCAGCAGCGCGGCGCCGGCGGCCGCGGCTTTGAGGAATTCACGCCGGCTCGTGCACTTTGCGGTCATGATCGGCCTCCTTCCTCAATCCTTCTGCGCGCCATACCAGGCGGCGATGGCTTTGACCTCGTCCTCCGAGAAGCCCTTGGCGATGAGACCCATCACGGTCGCTGGAAGTTGTCCCGACTTGAACGCTGCCATGGCGGCAACGATGTCCGCCGGATTGCGGCCAACAAGCCGCGGTACGGTCGCGTCCGCCGAGCGCGCTGGCGGATGGCAGCCGGAACAGGCGAGGGCACCGGACGGAGCATCCGCCGGGCCGGCCGCCGAAGCCTGACCGGCCAACGTGAAGCCCAAGGCGGCAGCAGTCACGACGCGCATGGCACTCATGTCAGGGCCTCCCGTACGTGAAGGGGGTGGTGGTTGCGGCCGTTAATATTGGTGATGCGTTCCTCAGATCGTGTGTCCGGCGGCAGGAAGCGATGCGCTTGCCCGTCGGCGGCGGAACCGACATTACACAACGCCGGCGTTAGGACCGCAACGAGGGTCGCACGCAGCACCTCGTCGAAGTTGCGGCCTGTGGTTATCGGATGATCGGGCTCTGCGGTGCTCATGTGCTACGCACACGACGGCCAAGAACTGGGCGGCGATCAGACCGGCAAACGTCAGCGCGCTGAAGAGATGCTCCATGGAGCTACTCCGTGGTCATCGGATAGACCAGAACGCGCTTGATCTTCTTGTCCGGGCCGATGACGAAGCCGTTGCGTCACGTGGAGGTCTTTCCGGCTCAGGCCGTCTCGGCCGAGGTCCGTCCCGCCGTCGCCGCTGCCGAGATTAAGGAGATGGTCCGGCGGCAGATATCCAGTTCCTGCCGTTCTATCCAAAACGTGCCAAAACCAGCTATCCGATAATTTGCAACAAAGTCCGGCACCCTTGGCCGGCCGCCTCGACAATAGTACTTGTCAGCAACGCTCAACTCGGCAACGCTCAACGCCGAATCGAACGTCGGGGAAGGAACGATATGCGCCTCGGCACCAGTCCGCTGCTTGAATGCCGGCGCATCTTTCATAGTAGGGACGTAGACGAGACGCGCGGCTGGCTGCGCAGCAAGGAATTCCGATTCGATCCCCTGGACCGGCAGCATGTACGGCCCGACGTGCGCGTGAACGGGGTCTACTTGCCAAACATGTATCTCGGATATCTGCAATATGGCGTTCAGGCGGTGGTCCGCGCCGCACCTACGCGCAAGGATTATTGGATCCATTTGCCGATTCGCGGCTCGCTCACCGCGGAATTCGGCAGCGACAACATCGTTTGCAACGCACGGCGTGCCGCGATCATGTCACCCACGCGGCATAATTATAACTCCATGCGATTGGATGCCCGTTGCGCGCGCGTTCACATTTACTTCCACCAGGACGCACTGCTGCGGCAGCTGACAGCTCTACTGGGCGAGCCAATGGACCAGCCGGTCGAATTCGAACCTATGCTGGCGCTTACATCGGGCTACGGTCGCAGCTTGGCAAGCTACTTGCTCGCGGCTGTCGCCGATTTGGAGCGTCCCGATGCAATGCTACACAACCCCATCATGATGACCATGTTCGAGCAGCTCATCACAACAGGGCTGCTGCTCTCGCATCCACACACCTGCAGCGAAAGACTGCGACAGCGCGAAAAGCCAATCTCGCCACGCGACGTCAAGCGTGCCATCGACTACATGGAATCGAATTTGGACGCGCCGATTACACTTTCAGACATCGTGGAAGTCTCCGGCGTCCCTGGCCGCACTCTGTTCAAGCACTTCCAGGATTGGAGGGGCATTTCGCCCATGCGCTATCTGCGCAATGCGCGGTTCCAGCGGGCGCGAGAAATACTGAGGCGAGCGACGCCTGAAGCGAGCGTCACCGACATCGCTATGAGTTGCGGATTCGGCCATATGGGCCGCTTCTCGGCTGAATATCGCCGGCGCTTCGGAGAGAGCCCCTCGGAAACGCTCAAACAGCAACGCTGATCAAGCCAGTCGAGGCTCGGGGTCGGCGCGGAGAGTATGGCGGACGGTGCAACGCCGCTCGTGCCCGGCAACGCTCGATGCCGGCCGCTTTGTAAGCTATGCGCTCCTCAAGTCGTGATTTTTGATCGGAAGGGAGCGGATGCGCTTGCCCGTTCCCGCAAAAATCGCGTTGCACAAGGCGGGCGCAAGCGGAGGCACGGCCGTTTCTCCGACGCCGCCCCAACCATCGCCCGGGACGATGACCGTCTCAACCTGCGGCATCTCGGCAAGGCGCAGCATCGGATAGTCGTTGAAGTTCGCCTGCTCCACCCGTCCGTCCTTGATGGTGATCTCGCCGTACAACGCCGCGGTAAGCCCGAACACGATCGCGCTTTCGGTCTGCAATTCGATGGTCAGCGGGTTGACTACATGGCCGGCGTCGATCGCCGATACCACCCGGTGCACCCGCACCTTGCCGTCGGCGCCGACCGAGGCGTCGACGACCTGCGCGCAAATGCTATTTTGCGAATTGTGGAGCGCGATGCCGCGAAAGACCCCCGACCGAGGCGATGTGCCCCATTCGGCCCGCTTGGCGGCGGCCTCCAGCACGGCAAGCTCCCTCGGCCTATTTGCCAAGAGCTTGCGTCTGAACAGATAAGGATCGATCCCCGACGCAAAAGCCATTTCGTCGACGAAGCTCTCTTTGAAGAAGGCGTTCTGCGAATGGTTGACGCTGCGCCACACCCCGACCGGCACGTGGCTGTTGCGCATCGCGAAATCCACGAGATAGTTCGGCACCTCGTAGGGCATGTCTTCCAGCAGCCCTTGGAGGAAATTCCGGTCGACCCCGAACTGCATCACGCGCGGGGACACCGCCGCGATGATGGATTGGCCTGAGGTGCGGATTTTCCAAGCGATCGGCATGCCGTTGGCATCCAGACCGGCAGTCATCCTCGCCATTGCCACGGGGCGATAGAAATCGTGACGGATGTCCTCTTCGCGGGTCCAAACGAGCTTCACCGGCTGACCGACCGCTTTTGCGATCAGCACCGCTTGGCGCACGAAGTCCTGAAAGATCCCGCGCCGGCCGAAGCCGCCGCCAAGCATCATTTTGTGAATCACCACCTTGTCCGGCGACATCCCGGCGGCATCCGCCGCGATTGCGAGTGCGGTCTCGCCGTCCTGGGTGGGTGCCCAGACCTCCACGAGGTCGGCGGTCACGTGCGCCGTGCAGTTCTGCGGCTCCATGGTCGCGTGACCGAGGAAGGGCACCTCGTAGTCCGCTTCAATGCGCTTGATCGCCTGTCCGAGTGCACGGTCGGCATCGCCGTCGGCGCGGCCGATGCGGGCGTCATTGGCGCTAAGCCCTGCCTTGACCTGCGCATGGATCGTGCCGCTTGAAACGTCTGCGTTGTCACCGAAGTTCCAAGTCACCGGCAGCGCCTCCGCCGCCTTTTTCGCGCGCCACCAACTGTCGGCCACGACCGCGACCGCATCCGGCAGCTTCACGACCTTGCGGACGCCGTTCATGCCGGCGAGCTTGGTTTCGTCGACCGCCTTCAATGTGCCCTTGAACACCGGACACTGGACGATCGCCGCACACAGCATGTTGGGCAGTTGCACGTCGATGGCGTAGATGGGCTTGCCCGTAATCTTGTCGGGAACATCGAAACGCCTCTGCCGGGTACCAATGAGCTTCCAATCTTTCGGATCCTTCAACGCGACCTGCGTGGGTGGCTTCATGTCGGCAGCCGCGGCCGCGATCGCGCCGAAGGTGACGCTGCGCCCGCTCGGGCCGTGGGTGATCACGCCCTGCGCCGCCGTGCATTCGGTCATCGGCACATTCCAGCGCGCGGCGGCGGCCGCAATGAGCATTGCGCGTGCCGTGGCGCCGGCGCGGCGCAGCTCGTTCTGCGAAGCGCTGATGGAGCGACTCGCGCCGGTCGACATATTGCCCCAGACGCGGTCGCGCTTGCGATTCTCGTGCGGTAGCGCGAACTCGGCCCTTACCTTGCTCCAGTCGCACTCGAGCTCTTCCGCCACCAGCATTGGCAGCGCGGTAAAGCTGCCCTGGCCCATCTCCGACTTGGCGACCCGGATGATGACGGTCTCGTCGGGTTCGATCACGATCCAGGCGGTGATCTCCCGCGGGCCGACCGCGGCGTGCGTGGCCCGCGTGCCGAACGGAATTTCAAAGCCGAGTACCAAGGAGCCGCCGGTGGCGGCGATGCTGGCGAGAAACGAGCGGCGGTCGAGGTGCAAAACCCGACTCACGCCAGCCTCGTCCCGCTCACGCGTGCCCAATCCACATCGAAGCCGTGGACTCGCCCGTTCGCTGTAAGACGCGCCATTCCCCCCTC
>CBFGVM010000360.1:0-4524 GCA_965652015.1 uncultured Alphaproteobacteria bacterium | reverse complement strand
AGCGGCTGGTGCTCGATCTGTGAGCGCGGATCGGTCTCACGCCGCCAGCGATTGATCGTGATCCATCCACGGCGTCATGGCCGGGCAGAAGCGGCGTCGAAGACGCGCGTGAACGCGCTTATGCCCGGCCATCCATGTCTTTTTTGCCTCATCGAGGAACACAAGACGTGGATGCCCGGCAGCGCTGACAAGTTTACGCAGTCTGCGCAAGCTTGACTGCGTTGCCGAGCATGACGAGCCACAACTGTCAGTGTCCCTCTGCCCCCGCTACTGATTGAGCAGGGGAATGTCCTTGTAATCCGCCGGCTTCGGGATCGTTTCGAGATAGGCGTGCATGTCGGCGAGGTCCTCGTTCGGCAGGATCGCCTCCGCGTAGGGTGGCATCGCGCGATTGGTGGTGCGCACGAACGCCGTGAACGTCTCGAGCGGCATCGGATCCGGCGCGAGCTTGGGACCGGCGATGCCGCCTTGCGCTTGCAGGCCGTGACACTGCCAGCAGCCGTGCTGAATGTAGGCCGCCTTGCCTTTCTCGGCCGAGGCGGCAAACGCGCCGCCGCAGCTCAACAGCAGGCCGGCGGCGAGCGCCACCGGCCCGAACCCAGGAACCACGCGCATTGACCGGGCCTCCCTAGCGCGGCTGCGTCCACACGTTGACCAGCGCGGGCTGGCCGGATTTCACCACGGCGACCGCTTC
Organism: uncultured Alphaproteobacteria bacterium; assembly: GCA_965652015.1. Classification (GTDB taxonomy): domain Bacteria; phylum Pseudomonadota; class Alphaproteobacteria; order Rhizobiales; family Xanthobacteraceae; genus VAZQ01. The sequence goes on along the minus strand of CBFGVM010000360.1, from coordinate 3,830 downwards.
CTTGATCGCCGGCCCGAGCTGCGCCGGATCCTTGATCGGCCCTTTCGCCCACCAGCCCATGGATTCGGCGAGCTTGTGGTACTCGATGTCGGGATTCTCGATGCTGGTCCCGATCGGGCCCATGTCGCCGCCGAGGCTCGCCACGCGATTGCGGAAGTTGGACAGGCGCTGCACGTGCATCACCTCCTGGTGATAGCCGCGATTGTTGTGCATCACCGCAAGCAGCGGGATTTTGTGATGGGTTGCCGTCCACAGCACGCCGGGCGCGTACATCAAGTCGCCGTCGGATTGGATGCTCACCGAAAACCCGCCGAGATCGCGATTCGCGAGCGCCGCGCCGACCGAGGCCGGCGCGCCGTAGCCGACGCCATAACCACCCGAACGGCCGAGCCAATGATAGTGCTTCTCCATCGGCCAGAGCCGCTGCTGCCAGTTGCTGACATTGCCTTCCGAGGCGACCAGCGCCCAGTCGAGATCCTTGATCTGCGCCCAGGTCTCCATCACCAGGCGCGCGGTGCTGATCGGGCTCGCATCCCAGGCGAGCGCCGCCGCTTGCTTGGTGCGCACCCGCGCTTCGGCGTAGGCCTTCTTGGCGGCCTCGCCGCGTTTTTCGATGGCGGCTTTGCGGTCGGCGGGAATGGCCGCCTTCACCGCCTCGATCAGCGCCGGCAATGTCGCTTCGGCATCCGCGGCCATCGAGACATCCACCACCTGGAAGCGCTGGAAGTCCTGGTAGTTCGCCTTGGTCAAGAGCTCCGAGGCGTTGATGCTGATGAGCTTGGTATCGGGTTTGACCCTGCTCGTGTTGACGCCCTTGCCGTGCTCGCCGTTGTCGATCCAGGCGTTCACGGTCGCCCAGAAATCGGTGAGCTCGAGCCCGAGGATGACATCGGCATTGTTCACCGCCGTCAGCGGACGGCTGAGATAATGGGTCCTCGGGAAGTTCATCCGCCCGCCCTGGTCGATCACTTGCGCCTGCAGGAGCTCGGCCAGCTGCACCAGGAGCCGCACGCCGTTCTCGCTGCGCGCGGCGCGATCGGCGACGATCACCGGGTTCTGCGCGTTGGCGAGGAGTCGCGCCGCCTCTTTCACGGCGCCGCTATCGCCTTGCGGCGGCGAGGTCGGAACGTAGCGCGGAATGTAGAGTTTTTCGCCGTTGCGCAGGGGCTCTTGTTGCAGGGCGGCATCGAGCGAAATCGCGACCGGTCCGTAGGGCGGCGTCATGGCGATCTTGTACGCGCGCACGAACGACTGTGCGAAATGCTGCAGCGAGACCGGCGTGTCGTCCCATTTGGTAAAGTCGCGCACCAGCGCGTTGATGTCTTGCGCGGAGTGAACCGTCGGCACGCCCGGAGGCCGATGCGCGGCATCGAGATCGTTGCCGCCGACGATGATCATCGGTACGCGATCGCACCACGCGTTGTAGACGGCCATCGCGGCATGCTGCAGGCCGACCGTGCCGTGGCAAAGCGTCATCAGCGGCTTGCCGGCGACCTTGAAGTAGCCGTGTCCCATCCCGACCGCGGACTCCTCGTGCATACAGGTGAGAAATTCCGGCATCTTGTTGCCGCCGTAGTTGATCAGCGACTCGTGCAGGCCGCGGAAGCTCGAAGCCGGATTGGACGGCAGGTATTTGATATCGAGCGTCTTGATCACGTCGACCATGAAGTCGGAGCCGGGCACGCCGCCGATGCGCGAGGTGGACAGCTCCTTCGGCGTCCCGCTCTCGGCCGCCGCCATCTGCATCGTGGGCGGCAGTGCGGAGGGGCGACGCGGCGCAGCGCTCGTCGACGCGGGGGTCGCGGCCTGCGCCGGGGACACCGCGGTCGCGGCGCCTGCCACTGCGGCTCCCGCCAGGAACTTGCGCCGGCTCACCTCGGGACGCGGAAATTTTCGGGCCATGGGCTTCCTCCATCAATTGTTATGCGCGGCAGCTTGCGGCCAGCGCCGGCTCAATCGAGCGCATGCGGCAATATTATCGTCGCGGCGAGGTGCTGGGAAGGCTATCAGCAGCCTCTGTGCGTGCTTAACATCCATGCAGGACTCTCAGGGGTGATACCGAGCAAATCGGTGATGTTTCGTTCGTGAACAGAGGCGCGCCGTGTGTCGTAAATCTGTCCTGCATCGCAGCCTAGTTCTCCTCCTTCTGTTGTTTTCAACCAGCGCCGGCGGCGCCGAGCCGGTCGAGCAGTTCTTTGCGCGCCGCACCGTCACGATCGTCATCGGTTACACCGCAGGCGGCAGCTACGATCTCTACGGCCGCATGGTCGCGCGCCATCTCGGCAAGCATGTTCCCGGCCAGCCGACGGTCATCGCGCAGAACATGCCGGGCGCAGGCAGCCTCAAGGCGGCGAACTATCTCTACGAGCTCGCGCCCAAGGATGGGACGGCGCTGGGCGTGATTGTCGAATCGGCGGCGCTCGAACAGGCGTTGGCTAATCCCGCCGTTCAGTACGACGCGGGAAAATTCACCTACGTGGGCCGCGTGGCCACCAGCAACAACATCTTCATGCAGTGGCACACCGCAAAAGTGCAGTCGCTCGAGGACGCCAAGCGCATGGAGACCTCGCTCGCCGGCACCGGCCCGGGATCGATCGCCGAGACCGTGCCGCGGCTGCTCAACGCGGTCATCGGCACCAAGTTCAAGCTGATCAGCGGTTATCCCGCGTCGACCGAGGCGATGCTGGCCATGGAGCGCGGCGAGGTCGACGGCGCGTCCTCGTCGTGGGCGGCGGTCAAGGTGGGAAAACAAGCCTGGCTGCGCGAGAACAAGATCAAGATCATCCTGCAGACGACGCCGGAACGCATCGCCGAACTGCCGCAGGCACCGAGCTTGGGCGAGATCGGCGATACACCCGAGGACAAACAAGTCTTTGCGCTCTACGCGAGCGGCAGCGCGATCGGGCGCTCCCTGCTTGGTCCGCCTGGAATTCCTGCCGAGCGCGCGCAAGCGCTGCGCACTGCGTTCCAAGCCATGGTGAAGGACCCGGACTTCGTCGCCGAGATCCAACGGCTGAGCGTGGACCTCGACCCGATGCCGGGCGAGCAGCTCGAGCGCCTCGTCGCGCAAACGCTGAACACTCCGGCAGCGGTGCGCGAGCGCGCCAAGGGCGCCTTCGGGCGGTAGACTTCGTAGCCCGGATGAGCGTCAGCGAAATCCGGGGCCCCGCATGCCGCTTCGCTCATGCGGACGACACCGTGCGTGCTCACGCATCGTTGTCCGGGGGCAGCGGCGGCTTGTTGCGGATGAGGTCCGCGGCCTTCTCCGCGATCATCAGCACGCAAGCATTGATGTGCGCGGAAACGAGGTCGGGCATGACCGAGGCGTCCACCACACGCAGATGCTCGACCCCATGCACGCGGAGCTGCGGGTCGGCGACCGTGCCGGGTCCCGTTCCCATGGCGCAGGTGCCGCAGGGATGATGCGCCGTGATCGCCGTGCGCCTGATCCAGGCGTCGATCTCCGCGTCGGTCTTCACGTTTTCGCCGGGCGAGGTCTCCGGACCGCGATAAGGCGCCATCGGCTTCTGATGGGCCACATCGCGGGCGCGCTTGACGCCTTCGCGCAAGCGCGGGAGGTCGTCCGGCACGGAAAAGAAGTTGTAGACGATGCGCGGCGCCGCGCGCGGATCGGCCGAGCGCAGCAGAATTTCGCCGCGACTGTCCGGATGCAGGAGCGTCGGGCGAATGCCGTAGCCGTCGACATAGGCCGCGCGGACGAGCGGCAACCACAGATGCGTCGCCGCCGGCGCGCCGCGGAACATGAACTCGATATCGGGCACCGCAAGCTCGGGCCGCGTCTTGATGAAAGCGTGCAATCCGCCGGGCAC
>CBFGVM010000359.1:0-4535 GCA_965652015.1 uncultured Alphaproteobacteria bacterium | reverse complement strand
CCTGTAAACAACAGGAGAAAAACAGAGATCAAGGCGCGCATGTATACCGGCTGATCACAGCCTGAGCAGGCCTCGAGTTCGTTGAGCAGATTTACACCGTGACTCCCGACGCCCAAAGCGCCTTAGATTCCGAAGTTCGTATCTGAACGTGCCGCCAGTGCTTACGAACTGCGGAATCGGCGCGCTAGCCGCGAAATCCCGTCGCCAGCAGATAGAGCTCTGCCGAGTCCGGCCGGCTCGCCGCGGGTTTCACGTGCTTCACAAGGGAGAAGTCGCGCTTGAGGGTCGCGAGCAGCGTCGCCTCGGTGCCGCCTTGCAGCACCTTGCAGAGAAACGCGCCGCCCGGGGCGAGCACCTCGCGCGCGAAATCGGCCGCGGCTTCGGCGAGCGCCATGATCCTGAGATGGTCGGTCGCGCGATGGCCGGTCGCGTTCGCCGCCATGTCGGAGAAGACGACATCGGCCGCCCCGCCCAGCAGAGCCTTGATCTCGTCGCCCGCGCTGGCATCGAGAAAATCGCGCCGGATGAAGTCGACACCGGCGATCGGTGCCATCTCCAGGCAATCGACGGCGATAACTTTTCCCTTCCCTTGCGCGCTGCCGACGCGTCGCGCCGCGACTTGGCTCCAGCCGCCGGGCGCGGCGCCGAGATCGACCACCCGCGCGCCTGGCTTGAGCAGGTGGTGCTTGTCGTCGATCTCGATGAGCTTGAAGGCGGCTCGGCCGCGAAAACCCTCGCGCTTGGCGCGCGCCACGTAAGGGTCGTTGAGTTGTCGCTCGAGCCAAAGCTTCGACGACAGCGAGCGGCCCTTGCCCGATTTGATTCGGACCTTGAGCGGACGCTTGCTTCGGGTGGCGTTCATTTTGCGGCCGGCTTCGGATCAAGGCTCAGCGCCACAATCAGGTCACGGCGCCCTCGCCTGGCCGTCCCACACCCCGTCGTCGCGCATCATTTGCACAAGCATGCCTTCGCGCAACCCGCGGTCGGCGACCCGCAACCGCTGACAGGGAAAGGCGCGGCGGATGGCGTCGAGAATCGCGCAACCGGCGAGCACGAGGTCGGCGCGCTCGGCGCCAATACAGGCATTGGCGACGCGATCTTCGTAGCTCCAGCCCAGCAGGCGTTCGATCACGCACGTCACTTCGTCATCGATCATCCAGCAGCCGTCGACGCGTCGACGTTCGTAACGTCTGAGCTCGAGGTGCACACCGGCAATGGTGGTTACCGTTCCGGACGTGCCGAGCAGGTGGACGTGATCGCCGGAGAGCCCGCCATGCTCGGCCACGAAACCGTCGATCAGGGCGGCAACCTCCTCGATCATGGCCGCGTAGATTTCGCGCGTGACCCGATGTCCGCCGTGGCGTTCCGCGAGGGTGACGACCCCGACCGGCAGCGAGGCCCACGCTTTGATCTTCGGCAGCGGCGGCCCGCGTTCGGCCGGGGGCGAGCGGTCGAGCCAGACGAGCTCGGAGGAGCCGCCGCCGATGTCGAACAGGACGACAGCGTCCGCACCGGGATCGATCAACGGCGTGCAGCCGGTGGCCGCCAAAGTCGCTTCAGTTTCACGGTCGACGACTTCGAGCTCGAGACCGACCTCGCCGGCGATGCGGGCGCGGAATTCAGCACCGTTGGCCGCCGCCCGACATGCCTCGGTCGCAATCAGCCGCGCCCGCGTGACTCCGCGATTTCGCATCTTGTCGCGGCAGATGGCGAGCGCTCCGACAGCACGGTCGATCGCCGCATCGCTGATGCGGCCCGACGTCGAGACGCCCTCGCCCAGCCGGATAATGCGAGATAAGGCGTCGATGACACGGAAGCTGTCGTGGGTGGGGCGAGCGACGAGGAGCCGGCAGTTGTTGGTGCCGAGGTCGAGCGCGGCATAGGTCGGACCAGAGCGGCGGGCGTCGCCGTGCGCGCCGTCGTAGCGCGGATGGCCGTAGGGCGAGCGCCGACCCCACCGGGACCGCTGCGACGGCGCCCGATCATGGACAGGGTCGAGGCCGCCGGCTGCCCGGCCCTCGTCCTTCATCAAATTCCTTCCTGCCGCGCCGAAGCCGTCCCGGCTCAACCGCAGCGGCCTGGTTCGAACCAAGATCGAGCCGAGTGTAACACGCGGGTGGCTTGCGCAACAGATGCGCGTTGCGCGCATGGCGCGGCTCGACATCCTTGTCGAGCCGCCTTGCGTCCTTTATCTCAAATTAGATCGCCGGCCGGCTCAACGCCGGCCGGTGTATAATTCCATGGAGCTATCGCCTGCGGCCGACCGGCTTGCAGGCGGTCTATTGATCAAGGCATTCCTTGATGAATCTGCAGAATGACCCGCAGTCCTTCGCCGTGATGAAGTTCGGCGTCGGGCAGCCGGTGCCGCGCAGCGAAGATCCGGTCTTGGTGCGGGGACAGGGCTCATATACCGACGACATCAAGCTCGACGGCGAGGCCTACGCGGCGATGGTCCGCAGTCGCGTTCCCCATGGCGTGATCAAGCGCATCGACACCTCGGCCGCCCGCGATATGCCGGGCGTGCTCGGCGTCTATACCGGCGCCGATCTCGCCAATTACGGCACGCTCAAGTGCATCGTGCCGTTCAAGAACCGCGACGGCACGCCCATGAAGCAGCCGCCGCGTCCGGCGCTGCCGACCGACAGGGTACGCTTCGTCGGCGATCCCATCGCCTTCGTCGTTGCCGAGACGCTGCTGCAGGCGAAAGACGCCGCTGAAGCGATCGAAGTCGAGATCGACCCCCTGCCCGCAGTCGTGCGGCCCGAAGACGCGGCCCGGCCCGGGGCGCCGCTCCTCTACGATGAGGCGCCGGGCAATGTTGCGCTCGACTATCACTACGGAGATAGCGAACAAGTCGCGGCCGCTTTCGCCAGGGCCGCGCATGTGACACGGCTCAAGCTCATCAATAGCCGCGTGGTCGTGAACGCGATGGAGCCGCGCTCCGCGGTCGGCGTCTATGACCAAGCCGGTGGACGGTTCACGCTGCACGTCCCCTCGCAAGGCGTGTTCGGCTTGCGCGCCAACATGGCGGACATTCTCAAGGTCGAGCCCAAGCAGGTCCGCATCTTGACGGGCCACGTCGGCGGCTCGTTCGGGATGAAGGCGGCACCGTTCCCCGAATATGTCTGCGTGCTGCACGCGGCGCGCGCGCTCGGCCGCCCGGTGAAATGGACGGACGAACGCTCGGGAAGTTTCGTCTCCGACAGTCACGGCCGCGATCATGAGCTCACCGCCGAGCTTGCGCTCGACGCGGACGGCACTTTTCTGGCGGTGCGTATCACCAACTTCGGCAATATGGGCGCCTTTCTCTCCCCGGTGGCGCCGATGCCCTCGACCATCAACGTCGTGAAGAACGTGCAGGGCGTCTATCGCACGCCGTTGATCGAAGTCTCCACCAAATGCGTGTTCACCAACACCTCGCACGTTTCCGCCTATCGCGGAGCGGGCCGCCCGGAGGGGAATTACTACATGGAGCGGCTGGTCGATGCCGCCGCTGCCGAAATGGGGATCGATCGCCTGGAGCTGCGCCGCCGCAACCAGATCAGGCCGCGCGAGATTCCGATCAAGACGGCCTCGGGAAGCAATTACGACAGCGGCGACTTTCCCGGCCTGCTCAAGCGCGCACTCGAGGCCGCAGACGTCAAGGGCTTTGCGCGGCGCAAACGCGAGAGCCGCAAGCGCGGAAAGGTACGCGGACTCGGTATCGGCAACTTTCTCGAAGTCACCGCCCCGCCGAGCAAGGAGATGGGCGGCATCCGCTTCGAAGCCGACGGCACGGTCACCATCGTCACCGGCACCCTCGATTACGGCCAGGGGCATGCGGCGCCGTTCGCGCAGGTGCTGAGCGAGCGGCTCGGGATTCCGTTCGAGCGCATCCGCCTCCTGCAAGGCGATAGCGACGAGCTATTGGCGGGCGGCGGCACCGGCGGCTCGAAATCGATCATCCACAGCGGCACCGCGATCGTGGAAGCCTCCGCCAAGGTGATCGAGCAGGGCAAACAGATCGCCTCGCACGTGCTGGAAGCATCAGCCGGCGACATTGAATTCGCGAACGGGCGCTTCGTCATCGCCGGCACCGACCGCACGATCGGGATCATGGAGCTGGCCGCGCGGCTGCGCGCGGGCCTCAAGCTGCCGGAGAGTGTCCCGTCGACGCTCGACGTGCGCCACGTGAGCGACGGCCCCGGCGCCTCCACCTATCCGAACGGATGCCACGTCTGCGAGGTCGAGCTCGATCCCGAGACCGGCGTGATCGAGGTAGTGAAGTACACCTCCGTCAATGATTTCGGCACAGTCATCAATCCGCCCATCGTCGAGGGTCAGCTGCATGGCGGCGTGATCCAAGGGATCGGCCAAGCGCTCATGGAGATGACTGTCTACGACGGCGACGGGCAATTCCTCACCGGCTCGTTCATGGATTATGCGCTGCCGCGCGCGAGCGACTCGCCCGAGGTCGGCGTGATCCATCATCCGGTGCCGGCCAAGACCAATGTGCTCGGGGTAAAGGGCTGCGGGGAAGCCGGCTGCGCCGGCTC
>CBFGVM010000358.1:0-4565 GCA_965652015.1 uncultured Alphaproteobacteria bacterium | reverse complement strand
CGCAATCTCGCCGACACGCCGGAGCGCGCCGCCGAGATCCATGTCAACGAAGGCGTGTGCGAGGTATTCGATGTCGTGTTTCCGTCGAAGGGCACACTGATCACGCCGCGCTGGCCCGCGGCGACCAATGCCCGCTCGTTCGTGCTGCTACGTTGCCTGGGCCTGTTGGCGGGCGTGGTGGCGCAAGCGGTCGATGGCCGGATGCCCGCCGACCAAGAGACGATCCGCTACACCGGCTTCTTCGCCCGTGACACGGACGGCAAGCCGTTTCTCTCGCGCGAGGTGCTGGGTGGCGGCTCCGGCGGCCGCCATTACGCCGACGGAAGCGACGCCATCCACATCGTGCCCGACTCGCGCAACCAGCCGGCCGAGTTCACCGAGACGCGGTTTCCGCTGCTGGTCGAGAAGCTGGCGTTGCGGACGGACTCCGGCGGCGCCGGCAAGCGGCGGGGCGGGCTGGGATATGAGAAGCATTACCGGGCGCTGGTCGACTGCCGCACCATCGTCACGGCCGACCGGGTGCGGCTCGGCTGCTACGGCCTCAACGGCGGTGCGGCGGGACAACCGTTCTGCGTCACGGTCGACCTCGAGGGCACGCCGCGCGACCTCGGCGGGCTCGTCGACGGCGAGCCGGTGTTGGCCGGACAGGTCGTGCGCGTGGTCACGACCGGCGGCGGCGGCTGGGGCGATCCCCTCGAGCGCGAGGCAGAGCTGGTCGCGCGCGATGTGACAGAGGGCCGCGTGTCGCTTCGCGCCGCCCGGGACGACTATGGTGTCGTCCTTCAACCGCGCGCCGACTCGGACGGCTATGATGTCGATGCCGCGGCGACGGCGATGCTGCGCTCCGATCTGCGTGCGCGACGGGCTGGCCCGCCGCTGATGATCGACCGCGGGCCGGGCTACGAACGGATGATGCGGGGCGAATGCACGCCGCGCATGCGCACGGCAACGTAAAGGATCCTGATGGCGGTCGAGGTCGCGAAGGTTGAGCTCAAGAGCGTGCAGGACGCCTCCGGGCTCGAGGCATGCATCGCGCGCGGGCAGTTCGCCGCGGACGAGGTGATCGCCGTCATCGGCAAAACCGAAGGCAACGGCGGCGTGAACGACTTCACGCGCATCCTCGCCGACCAGGCCTTTCGCGGGGTGCTGCAGAAACACGGCAAGCGCAGCGAAGCCGAGGTCGCCGCAATCCCGATGGTCTGGTCGGGCGGCTGCGATGGCGTCATCACCCCGCACGCGACCGTGTTCGCCACGAACGGCAAGACCGGTCCTTCATCGAAGTCGCGCCTAGCCATCGGAACTGCGATGAGCGCCGAGCTGTTGCCCGAAGATATCGGCCGGCCGGCGATGGTGGAGAAAGTCGCGGACGCGGTCAAAGCGGCGATGCGCGACGCCGGGATCGAGGACCCGACAGACGTACATTACGTGCAGACCAAGACGCCGCTGCTCACCATCGAGTCCGTCCGCGATGCGGAGGCCCGCGGCCGGCACGTCGCCTGCGAGGTGCATGACTCGATGGGCGTTTCGAACGGCACCGCCGCGCTGGGGATCGCGCTCGCCTGCGGCGAAATCAAGCCGCCACACGCCGAACAAATCTGCCGAGATCTCGACCTTTACTCCTCGGTCGCGTCGTGCTCTTCGGGCGTCGAACTCACGCGGGCGCAAGTCGTGCTGCTCGGGAACAAGGCGGGTGCAGGCGGCCGCTATCGTATCGGGCACGCGCTGATGCGGGATGCGCTCGATCTCGACGGTATCTATGAGGCCATCCGCAATGCTGGGCTCGCGTTGCCGGCGCGTCCGCGCGCCGAGGACCTCGACGGCCGGCTGGTCAACTGCTTCATCAAGTGCGAGGCCGACCGGCGCGGCACGCTGCGCGGACGGCGCCAGATCATGCTCGACGATTCCGACGTGCACCATCACCGCCATGCGAAGGCCGCGGTCGGCGGCGTGGCGGCGGCGGCGATCGGCGATCCGGCGGTGTTCGTATCCGTCGATGCCATGCATCAGGGCCCGCAGGGCGGTGGCCCGGTCATTGCCATCATCGATGCGGGAGATTAGGGCTGGCGGCATAAGGCTTGCTTGCAGCTACGGCATGCCAAGAGATGGAGACGCTAGATGAATGGATATGCGTGTGCGCTACGGCAGCTGGTGTCCGCGCTCGCGGTGATCGTCGCGCTGGCTGTCCCGGCGGCGGCCCAGGACAAGGTGAAGGTCGGCGTCTTTCCGGTGAGCTCGTCGCTTCCTTACTTCGTCGCGGTCGAACGCGGGTTCTTCAAGGAGCAGAACATCGAACCCGAAATGGTGCGGCTGATCGGTGGGCCGCCCAACGTGGCGGCGATGATCACCAACCAGATCGACGCGTCCGCGGTGCTAGTGACGATCGAAGGCATGAACGCCAACATCAGAAAGCCCGGCGTCGCCATGTACATTTCGGTCAACAGCCAGAACCGAACCTACCAGATGGAGCAGTTCGTCGTCCGCAAGGGCTTCCCCGCGACCTCGCTCAAGGATCTCAAGGGCGCCAAGATCATGTCGGCGCCCGGACCTGCCAACGTGACCATGGCGAAAGCAGCATTGGCCGCCGCGGGATTGAAGGAAGGCGACTACACCATCGACCAGCTCGACATGGGCCAACACGTCAACGTGATGCAGGCGGGCACTTTCGATGCCGGCTACACGCTCGAGCCCAACGCCTCCACCATGCGCAAGATGGGCATCGCCACGACCATCGAAGCGGGCGTCATCGCCCGTTACGTGCTGGGCGATCCCGATGCCAACGCATTCGTCGCCGGCTGCGCGCTCACCTCCGACTTCATCAAGGGCCGGCCGGACGTCGCCAAGCGCTTCGCGGCGGCCTGGGCCAAGGCGGTCGAACTCATCAACTCCAATCCGCAGGAGGCACGCAAGCACCTGCTCAAGAATACCTTCACGCCCGACGACGTCGTCGATACGGTACCGATGATTCGATACTTCATGGCCAAGGATCTTACTGCCAAGGACAAGGCGGACTATCAAAAGTTCATCGACTTCTCGGTTCAAACCGGCACGCTCTCCGAGAAGGTGGACGTGACCAAATATCTGCAGACGTTCTGAGGATCGTCGTGGCGCGGGAAAGCTCGGTCGCGCGAGCGCACCAGGGTCGAGCCCCGATGGGCGAGGGCGGCGCCGGTGCAGCGTCCGCCCATGTCACCGTCCGCGGCCTGACCAAGCATTTCCCCGACGCCGTCGTCTACGATCGGTTCGACCTCGATATCCCGCGCGGGAAGCTCGTCTCGATCTTCGGCCCGAACGGCTGCGGCAAGAGCACACTGATCAACATGATCACCGGCTTGATCCCGATCGATGCGGGAGAAATCCTGTTCGACGGCAAGCCGCTTCGCGACATCAAGTTCGGCTACGTGTTCCAGAATTATCGCGAGGCGCTGTTTCCTTGGCTGCGCGCGATCGACAATATCCAATATCCGCTCAAGCTGATGAAGCTGCCGAAGGCCGAGCGGCGCATGCGTACGGAGCGGATGGTCGCGAGTCTCGGGGTCAAAATCGATCTCAAGCGCTATCCCTATGAGTTGTCCGGCGGCCAGCAGCAACTCGTCTCGATCATGCGGGCGCTGGTCGTGGAGCCGCAAATCCTGTTTCTCGACGAGCCGTTCTCGGCGCTCGACTACGAGATGACGCTGTTCATGCGCGACCAGCTCCAGCGCATCTTCGTCGAGACCGGCACGACGACGGTGCTCGTCTCGCACGACCTCGAGGAGGCGGTTTACCTCGCCGACCGTATCCTCCTGCTCTCGCGCCGTCCGGCTTCCATCGCCGACTACGTGCATTATGACGCGGCGCGGCCGCGCACCGACGCGACGCTGTCGCAGCACGACTTCGTCCGCGTCAAGGCGCACTGCCTCGAGGTCTTCCAGCGGGAGGTGCGCAAGGGATGAAGCCAATCCATTTCGATCCCTATCTTCCCATGATCGGGGTCGTTGGTCTCATCGTCATCTGGTACTTGGCCGTGTGGTACCAGGTCGTCGATCCCGTTCTGCTGCCCTCGCCGGTCGATACCTTCCGCGCGCTGTGGAAGGGAATGGCGGGCGGTCAACTCGGGTTCGATTTCATGCGCACCTTGGAGCGCACCATCCTCGCCATCCTGATCGCAGCGGCGATTGCCATTCCGCTCGGCATCGCTTTGGGCGCCTCCGAAAGGGTCTACCGCTCGGTCGAGTTCGTGGTCGATTTCTTCCGCTCCACTCCCGCCTCGGCCATGTTCCCGCTGTTCCTGGTGCTGTTCGGGGTCGGTGATAAGACTAAAATTTCGGTCGCCGCGTTCGGAGCGGCGCTCGTCATTCTGTTCAACGTCGCCTACGGGGTCATGAACGCCCGCAAGACGCGGCTTCTCGCCGCCAAAGTGATGGGGGCCTCGCGTATCCGCGTGCTCACCGATGTGATGCTGCTCGAATCGCTGCCGCAGACCTTCGTCGGATTGCGCAACGGCGTGTCGCTCGCGCTCGTGATCGTGGTGGTAGCGGAGATGTTCATCGGCTCGACCGATGGGCTTGGCCAGCGTGTGTTCGAGG
>CBFGVM010000357.1:0-4579 GCA_965652015.1 uncultured Alphaproteobacteria bacterium | reverse complement strand
GCCGGACACGCCTCGGCCTCTTCGACGTCGCTCGCGTCCGGTGCCGGAGGCGGAATTTCGTTGATGACGCCGCCGCTCGAGCAGGACACCGAAATCACCGGTCCATTGGCCGCTCAGCTTTGGGTATCGAGCACGACCGAGGACATGGATTTATTTCTCACGCTGCGCAACATGGATCCTTCCGGCAATGACGTACTCGAAGTCGGGCAGCAAGGACAGCAGGTGCCGGTGGCAAAGGGCTGGCTGCGGGTTTCCCATCGCGAGCTTGATCCGCAATTGTCGCTTCCCTATCGGCCCTATCACAAACATCTGCGGCGGCAGTGGCTCAAGCCGAACGAGATCGTGGACGTGCAAGTCGAGATTTGGCCCACCTCGATGGTGTTCAAGCGGGGCCACCGCATCCGCCTGGACATCCAGCCGCGTGACGGCATCGGCAGCGCGCCGTACACGCATTACCACGCGGATTACAATGTGGGGGAGAACACGATCTATTCCGGCGGCGACAAGGAATCGTTCCTGCTGGTGCCGATCATTCCGCCGAAGTAGTCCTGGGCACTGACAGCTCCCGCGCCGCGTGCGACCGCTCTCCGCACGAACGCGTGCCGCAGTATTGCTTGGAGGACGTGAATGCCGAGATCAGTCAAACGACGCAAGCAGCCAGCGCGGATATCTAGTGGGCGTGCCCGCTCCAAGTCGCGCAAGCCGGGGCGGAGCGCAGCGAAGGGAGCGAAGCCGAGAGCGCCCACGCCCAAGCCGATTGTGATCGACGTGCACGCCCATGTCCTCGTCTCCGAGGTGGTGAAACGGACCTTCGAGCATTCGCAATACGCGCGTGGGGTGGCGGGTGGCGGCGTGCCCGAGCCGTTGTTCAAGCGGATGACCGAACTGCCGCTGCGGCTCAAGGAGATGGATGCGACCGGCGTGGACATGCAGGTCGTCAGCCCGAGCATCATGCAGCAATGCAGCTACGCCTTCGAGCCGCAGGAGGCGCTCGAGCTCGATCGTCGCAGCAACGAGCACGTCGCTGAAATGGTCGCGCAGCATAAGGACCGGCTGATCGGACTGGGCTCGCTGCCCCTGCACGACGCTGCGCTCTCGGCCGCCGAGCTCGAGCGCTGCGTGCGCGACCTCGGGCTGCGCGGCGTCATCGTTTCATCGCACATCAACGGGATCGAGTTGGGCGATGCGCGCTTGCGGCCGTTCTGGGGCAAGGCGCAAGAGCTCGGGGCCGTGATCTTCATCCACCCCGCCGGCAGCACCGAACAGCGCATGCTCCGCAATCGGCTGATGATCACCGTCGGACAGCCATTGGAGGAAGCCTACGCACTATCCTCGCTGATTTACGAGGGCGTGATGGATCAATTCCCCAAGCTGAAGATTTTGGTCGCTCATGGCGGCGGATATCTGCCGTTCTATACCGGGCGGCACGATAATGAATATCGCTACGGCCGTGCGCCGCAGCTCAAAGGCGACTTCAGCAGTTATCTGCCCCGCTTCTTCTATGACACGGTGCTGTTCAATCCGGACATGCTGGAATTCCTGGTGACCAAGGTCCCCTCCAGCCACGTCATGCTGGCTTCCGACTATCCGTTTGCGGAGAAGAAGCCGGTCGAATATGTCCGCCGCGCCAAGAAGATCGGAAAGAAAGCGCAGGACGCAATTCTCGGCGCCAATGCCGCGCGGCTATTCGGCATTGCCGTTTGATGTGCATCGTAGAGCTGCGCCGATCCGAGATAGGGGATAGCGAATAGAGACTCTTCCGGAGTAGAGCATGACCACGAACAAAAGCCTCGAAGACCGCATCCGTGCGATCGAGGACCGGCTCGAAATCTACAACCTCATCGCCAGTCATCCGCCCAGCGCCGACACCGCCGGCAGCGATCATATCGCGGCGAGCTGGGTGGAAGACGGCGTTTTTGACCGCGGCGAGAACCTCTCGAGCCCGCGCGGGCGCGAAAACATCGCCAATCAGGTGCTCAGTGCCGATCACCAGGCGGCGATCGAGCGCGGGCTCGCGCATTTCACTTCGCTGCCCCATGTCGCAATCGACGGTGACAGTGCCGTCGTCACCTCCTATCTGCAGATCCTGGTGCCGCAGACGCAGGGCGATCCGGTCGACGTACCGAACCACGGCAGCTCCAAAGGCTTTCGCGTCCATCGCATGACGGCGAACCGCTGGGAGCTCGTGCGCACGGCGCAGGGTTGGAAGATCAAACGCCGCACCTTGCGGCAGCTCGACGGCTCGGAGCCGGCGCGGAAAATCTTGCGTCAGGCGATCGCGAGCTAGATTGGGATCGGCTGCCCGGCGCCCGCGGCGAGCGCGCGCTGATAGACGAGCTCCGCAAAGGCCACGTCCTCGAGCGCGATGCCGAGGGATTTGAACAGCGTCAGGTCGGAGAGCGATCGGCGGCCGGTGGCCTTGCCAGTGACGAGTTCGCCGAGTTCGCGGATCGCTGACCAAGCGAGCTGGCCGGTGGCAACGAGCTCACGAAACTCGCCGGCTTCGACTTTGGCCTGCTCGACGTGATCAGTTGTCTTGACGGCGGCGCGCAACACCGTTTCCGCATCCACCTCGCGACGGCCGCTGGCATTGGCACCGGCGACGTTGATGTGCGCACCTGCGGCGAGCCATTCCGCCCGACACACGGGCTCAGTCGAGTTGGTGATCGTCACCACCACGTCGGCCTCGGCTACGCACGCCTCGGCCGAGGATGCAGGCAGCACCTCCACGCCGAGTTCTTTTTCCATCGACCGCGCCAAGGTCTCGCGGTGCTGTACCGTGCGCGAGAAGACCTTGACCCGCGTGATTGGCCTCACCGCGCAGACGGCGGCGATTTGCGTGCGCGACTGCTTGCCGGCGCCGATGACTGCGAGCGTGTGCGCATCCGCATTGGCCAGCAGCTTGGTCGCAATCCCGCTCGCCGCCCCCGTGCGCATCTGCCCAAACAGATCGGCCTCGATCATCGCCATGAGCCTGCCGTCGAGCGAGGAGTAAAGCAGCGTGTGAAACTGGCCACCTTGGATCCCGGCATAGGCTTTGAGGCCATAGACGCCCTTCGCGCCATAGGCCGCGCCCATGAGATTGAAGGCGCCGCCTGCAAGTGGCGCTCGTTGTCGCGGCAGATTGGTAGTCGAGGGCTGCCCCCAGGTCGCGAACATTGCTTCCAGTACAGCAATGGCGTCCTTGACCGTCACCAGACGGCCGACATCCGCTTCGGTGAGGTAAATTGGGGCGGTGGTCATGTCAGAATCCTGAAGCAAACGTCACGCAAAGGCCGCGGGATCACGCTCCTGGCTTGAGCACGTCTTCAATCCAGTCCCACATGTAGTGCACGCCGATGGTGACATTGTCGACCTGACAGTGATGAAAGCCGCCCTCCTCGCGCTCGAATACCTTGAACGTCTTGTGTTTCGAGCCGACGGCGGCGAAGCATTTTTCCGCGAGCGCGAGCGGAATCTGTTCGTCGCCCGCGCCGTGCAGGAGCAGAAACGGACAGGTCATTTTCTGCACGATGCCGTCGAGCCGAAATGCCTCGAGCTTCTTGAGCGCGGCCGCCTGGCTCGAGACACCGAGCACCCACTGCAGATGCTCGGGCGGCACCGACAAGGACAGCACCTTGCCGGAGGCGAGCTCCTCGAGTCGCTTCGCCCAGATGGCGTGATAGTCCCACTGCGCGCCCCAAGCGACGCAGCAGGCAAACCGCGGCTCGAGCGCGGCGGCGCGCGGCGCGTAGTAGCCGCCGAGGCTCAGCGCCATCACGCCGATGCGGCGTGAATCGAACTCGCGACGGGCGCTGAGATATTCGTAGGCGGCGGTGGCATAGCGCTCGGTCTCGGCGATCAGCGGCAGGTCGCGGAAGCGCACGCTCTCGCCGTTGCCGGGGCCATCGACGATGAGACAGCCGATGCCGCGCGCGGCGAGATCGGGAACGCCGTAGCCGTATTGCAATTCCTTGGTCACATCGAAGCCGTCGAAGAACACCATGCACGGCGCAGGTCTCGATCCGGCAACCGCGGGCTCGGGATGCACGAGGAGCGCCGGCAGGCTTGTGCCGTCGTAGGGGACCTCGACCGGCTCGATGCGCGGATGGCGTATGATCGCGGCGGCCGCCTTAAAGAGGTCCACCGAGGCCGCGTAGACCGCCATGCTGCGCTCCGAGCGCGGATGAATGAAACGCTCGCCGGTCTGGTAGTAGCGCGTCGCGCGCATGAAGCAGGACGCGGCCGTGAGCCTGTGCCCTTTCGCCTGCGCGTCGCGGCCGCGCGCCGCGATCTTGTCGCCCATGCGCGTCCATTCTTCGAACCAGGCGGCGTCGTCGCCGATACGATCTTCGAGCGCGCGTCCGACGCGATGAACCTCGTCGATCTCGATACCGGTCCAGGGCGCGGCGCCCAGGCAAATGAGCAAGCCCATGGACCAGCGGTAGTTGGTGGGAAAATAAAGGAAGGCGGGGTCTTCTTTGCGGCCGATCACGGGGTTGCTCCCAATCCAAGGTAAGCGAGCGCAAGCGGTCGTGTCCCGGGCGCAGCGCAGCACGAAGCGAAAGCGGAGTGGTGCGCTGCAGACCCGGGATCGTTT
>CBFGVM010000356.1:0-4589 GCA_965652015.1 uncultured Alphaproteobacteria bacterium | reverse complement strand
TACGCAAGGTCGACCCGGCACTCATCTTTTCGATGATCGCGGACCACGGCGTGACGCATATGTGCGGCGCACCAACCGTCCTCAACCTGCTCACCTCCGCACCGGCGGAGCAGCGGCGCAGGTTCGACCATCCCGTCGATATCCAGACCGGCGGCTCGCCTCCCCCGGCCAAGGTGATCAAGGGTATGGAGGAGCTAGGCTTCCGTGTCACTCACATCTACGGCATGACCGAATTGCAGGGTCCGTCGACGCTATGCGTGCCGCAGGATGGATGGGGAAAACTGCCACTCGAAGAACGGGCCGCCCTGACCGCGCGCCAGGGCGTTCGCTATCCGGTGGTGGAAGGCCACATGGTGGCCGATCCAAAGAGCCTCCGACCGGTGCCGCAAGATGGCAAGACCATCGGCGAGATCATGGTGCGAGGCAATACCGTGATGCTCGGCTATCTCAAGGAACCCAAGGCGACTGCCGATGTATTCCGAGGTGGCTGGCTGCGCACGGGCGACCTCGCGGTCGAGCACCCCGACGGCTATGTCGAAATCAAGGACCGGGCCAAGGACATCATCATCTCAGGCGGCGAGAATATTTCGAGCGTCGAGGTCGAAATCGCGCTCTACAAGCATCCGGCAGTGCAGCTTGCCGCCGTCGTAGCGCGGCCCGATCAGAAATGGGGCGAAACGCCGTGCGCCTTCGTGCAGCTCAAACTGGGCGCCCAGGCGAGCGCAGAGGAAATTATCGCCTTTTGCCGTGACCAACTGGCGCACTTTAAGGCGCCCAAGTCGGTCGTGTTCGGTCCGCTGCCGACGACGGCGACCGGCAAGATCCAGAAATTCGTCTTGCGCGAACGCGCGCGTGCACTTCAGTAGTCAGTGGTCGGTAGTCAGACCGCAGCACGTCCTTCTGATGACCGATTACTGATTCCGATTCCTGGCTAGACCGGCACGCGGACCGTCGCGCGCAATCCTCCGAGCGGGCTGTCCGATAACGTGATGTCGCCGCCGTGCGAGCGGGCGATGTCGCGCGCGATGGCAAGCCCGAGGCCGGTGCCGCCTTCGTCCTGATTGCGCGCGTCGTCGAGCCGCAGAAACGGTTAGAACACCTCTTCACGCAGATGCGGCGCGATGCCGGGCCCGTCGTCGTCCACCGTGACGGTGAGCCAGCGGTGGTCGCGATGGCCGGTGATCGAGATCGACGGCGCATGCCGCGCGGCGTTGGAGACCAGGTTGGCAAGGCAGCGCTTGAATGCCGCCGGGCGCACCGTGACGATCGGGTGGCCGTGGAAATGCACGCTCGACTTGTGACCGTTGCGCTCGGCGTCGGCCTTGAGCTCGTCCAGGAAAGCCCCCATGTCGGTCGACGCCGATTGCTCGCCCGAATCGCCGCGCGCAAACGCGATATAAGCCTCCAGCATGCGGCCCATCTCGTCGACGTCCTTCTTCATGGCCTCGACCTCGGGACTGTCCCCCAACAGGGCAAGTTCGAGCTTGAAACGGGTGAGAATGGTGCGCAGGTCGTGCGAAACTCCCGCCAGCATGGCGGTGCGCTGCTCGAGCGCGCGCTCGATGCGGCGCTTCATCTCGATGAAGGCCACCGCCGCGCGCCGAACCTCACGCGCGCCACGCGGCCGGAAGTCGGGGACTTCGCGCCCCTTGCCGAAACTTTCGGCGGCGTCCGCCAGACGCAGAATCGGCCTGATCTGGTTGCGCAAGAACAGGACCGCCACCGTGATCAGCACCAGCGAGGTGCCCACCATCCAAGCCAGAAAGATGTGCGAGTTGGAGACGTAAGCGGCACGACGCGGCGCGAAGACGCGCATCACCGCGTTGTCGAGCTTGATGCGAATCTCGAGCAGTGCCGAGCGCCCGACCGTATCGATCCAGTACGGCCGGCCGATCTGCTTTCTGACCTCCTCCGACAGCGCCTGGTCGACCAGCGAGAAGAATGGTTTCGGCCCCGGCGGCGGCAACTCGGTGACCGGCAGAAAGTCGACGACCAGCCCGAGTTTGTCTTGCGCGATGCGGCGCACCAGCGCCTGCTCCTGCGGGAAGGCCTTGTCGATCTCGATCAGGGTGGCGATGTCTTGCACTACTCCGGCGGAAAGCCGCTGGGTGACCAGATTGTAGTGGCGCTCCATGAACATGAAGGCGACGACCGATTGCAGCACCACCATAGGTGCGATGATGATCAACAGCGCGCGGGCATAGAGCCCTTTCGGCATGACCGCTTTCAACGTGGCGCTGGTTCGGTCATAGAACTCGTAGCCGCGGCTCGCGGCCGAGCGCAGCGCGCTCAGGCTCGAGCGCAGCGCGGCAATCCCGACGTCGAGCGTGGTCATGGTGTGGTTACCAGGCGATATCCGATGCCGCGCACGGTTTGCACCAGGAGCGGATTGGCCGGATCGTGCTCGATCTTGCGACGCAGACGGTTCACCTGCACGTCGACGGCGCGCTCGCCGGTTGCGCCGTCGTTGCCGGCGAGCGTTTGCCGCGGCACCGTCTCACCGGGAGTGGCGGCGAGCAGGCGCAGCATGTCGCGTTCGCGATCGGTGAGCCGCACGATCTCATCGCCGCGCCTGAGCTCGCCGCGTGCGAGATGGAAGCGGAACTCGCCGAAGCGCACCGATTCCACGGCCGGAGCCGCGACCGGGCGGGCGCGCCGCAAAATGCTGGCGATGCGGAGCGAAAGCTCTTTCGGCTCGAACGGCTTGCCCACATAGTCGTCGGCGCCGATGGACAGGCCCTCGATGCGGCTCTGGGCTTCGTCGCGGGCGGTCAGCATGATGATCGGCACGCTCGAGGAGGCGCGCAGGTCGCGGGCGAGATCGAAGCCGGTCTCCCCCGGCATCATGACATCGAGGATCAAAAGGTCGAAACGCAGACCCGCGAGCTTGGCGCGCGCATCAGCCGCCGTTTCTGCCGTGGTGACCCGGTAACCTTCGGCGAACAGGAAGCGGGACAGCAAATCGCGGATGCGGCGGTCGTCGTCGACCACCAGCAAATGGGGCGCGTCGTCGGCAAGAGCGGCGGAGGCCGTCGTGGCTCCCATCGCCGCCTCGGCTCAGCCGCGCGCTCGCCGCGCCCGGTCGGCGCGCGCGATGAAGCGCAGCACGGCGTCGCGGTGGTCGGCATTGATCATGGCGGTGAGAAATCGGCAGGCAGCCTCATGCGCGTTCGGCCCGAACTCGGAGAGCGCGCCCGCGATACGCGCGCTTTGCAGCCCGGCAAGCTTCATCGCCAAGCTCTCGCCCTTGGCGGTGACGTACAGCAGGCGTTGGCGCCGATCGTTGGCGCCCTCCTTCTGCACCACATACCCCTGGTCGATGAGTTGCTTGAGCACGCGGCCGAGCGACTGCTTGGTGATCTTTAGGATATCGAGCAGCTCCGCAACCTTCATTCCGGGATTGCGGTTGACAAAGTGCAGCACTCGATGGTGCGCGCGCCCGAAGCCCAATTTCGACAGCACGTCGTCGGGGTCACCGATGAAATCCCGATAAGCGAAAAACAGAAGCTCGATGACATCCCAGATGGGTTCACGGCCGCGAGCCGCTCGGTCGACGCCGGACAATGACCGATCATTCGTCACCGGGGCAGTTAGGTCAGCCATATTGACATATTTCGGTCAGATTGTTATCCGAGAACGGGTCGCCACGAAAGGATCGTACCCGCAGGCTTCGCCCGGAACGGATTGCGCCCGCAGCGCAGGCGCGCTCTCATGGGCGGCCGAACCATACCGGGTGTCGGCCCGCGACGCAAAAGCAGAAGAGGAAGGCGCGTCACCGGCGCCGGACGACGTCCCCGAGGAGAAACCGCCATGGCAGAGCAACCGTATGACCGCCTCGAGGGGGTGATCTGGTACGACGGCAAGCTGGTCCCGTGGGGGGAGGCGACGCTGCATGTGCTCTCCCACGGATTGCACTACGCCAGCTCGGTATTCGAGGGCGAGCGCGCCTATGGCGGCGAAATCTTCAAATGCACCGAGCATTCGGAACGGCTGAAGCGGTCGGCCGAGTTGCTCGACTTCGACATTCCCTATTCGGTCGCCGAGATCGACGCGGCCAAGCGTCTGGTGCTGGAAAAGAATGGGCAGACCGACGCCTATGTGCGGCCGGTGGCCTGGCGCGGATCGGAGATGATGGGCGTCTCGGCACAGCACAATAAGATCCATCTCGCCATCGCCACCTGGCAGTGGCCGAGCTATTTCGACCCGGTGCAGCGGCTCAAGGGCATCAGGCTCGATCTCGCCGACTACCGAAGGCCGGACCCGAAAACCGCGCCCGCGCGCGCGAAGGCCGCTGGCCTCTACATGATTTGCACCATTTCCAAGCACATCGCAGAGCGTAAGGGCTATGCCGACGCCATGATGCTGGATTGGCAAGGCCGCGTCGCGGAATGCACCGGCGCCAACATCTTCTTCATTCACGACGGCAGGATCCACACCCCGATCGCCGATTGCTTTCTCGACGGCATCACCCGCCAAACCGCGATCGAGCTGGCGAGGAAACGCGGGATCGAGGTGGTCGAGCGGCGCATCATGCCCGATGAGCTCAGCCAGTTCTCCGAGTGCTTCATCACCGGCAGCGCCGCCGAGGT
>CBFGVM010000355.1:0-4607 GCA_965652015.1 uncultured Alphaproteobacteria bacterium | reverse complement strand
GCCCAAATCCTTGAACGGTTGTCCACCGGCGATGTGGTCGAAATGACTATGGCTGTAGATCACATATTTGATCGGCGCCTTGGTGATCTTCTGGATCTCTTCGATATAGGCCTTCGCCGCCGGCCGCCGCAGGCCGATGGGATCGGTAGCGATCACTCCTTCCGGCGTCACGACGAACATCGACTGATGGCGGACGTAGCGGAAGATGTAGACACTCTCGTCGACTTTGGTGGTGGCGAAAAGCGGCCGCGTCTGCGCGCGCGCGGCGAGCGGCCATGCCGCGGCGGCGCCGATGAGCGTGATGAACTCACGACGTTTCATTGCCAGTGACTCCCGCGCTTCCCGACCCAAAAATAGCACAGCGCGGCACGGCAGGAGACAATCCGCCGCATATCCGCCGCTCACGCTCCGCGGGCTGGAGGCGGCGATGCGGGAGTTGGTAAGGTAGGATGAGCGAATGCGCTCGGACTTGGCTACAAAGACAACAAGCAAGCTGAAAGTCAGACAGGGGCACCCCTTCGGTGCGTGGCCCGATGAGAGGAGAACGTCCTTGAAACATACTCGCCGCCGCCATCTGCAACTCATCGCCGCCGCCGCCATCACGCCCGCGCTACCGCGCGTTAGTTGCGCGCAAAGCTGGCCCACCAAGCCGATCCGCGTGATCATCCCGTTTACGGCGGGCAGCACGATCGACATTGTCGCCCGTATCGTGTTCGAGCCGCTCGGGCAGCAACTCGGACAAGCCCTGGTCATCGAGAACCGTGGCGGCGGCGGTGGCACGATCGGCACTGCGGCGGTCGCGCGTGCGGAGCCCGACGGTTACACGCTGCTGGCCCATTCCTCCGCGCACGTGACCACGCCGGCGATTTATCCCAATGCGCCCTACGATACGGCCGAGGATTTTGCGGCCGTTGCCGCGTTCGGCAGTTCGCCCAACGTCACCGTCGTGGCGCCCGAGAAGGGCATCAAGACGCTGCAGGAGCTCGTCGCTGCCGCCAAGGCGAAGCCAGGCTCGATCACGTTTGGCGCCGCCGGCGTTGGCTCGGCGACGCACATCTCTGCCGAGATATTGCGCTTCAGCGCCGGCTTCGAGGCTTTAATGGTCCCATTCCGCGGGATGCCTGAGATACTCACCG
Organism: uncultured Alphaproteobacteria bacterium; assembly: GCA_965652015.1. Taxonomy (GTDB): domain Bacteria; phylum Pseudomonadota; class Alphaproteobacteria; order Rhizobiales; family Xanthobacteraceae; genus VAZQ01. The sequence goes on along the minus strand of CBFGVM010000355.1, from coordinate 3,471 downwards.
AGATCATGTCCGGGCGCGTCGACTTCACCTGCTCGACCATCGCCACCGCGCTGCCTTTCATCCGCGCGGGCAAGCTCGTGGCGCTCGCGGTGAGCACGCCGCAACGCTCGTCCGCGCTGCCCGATGTGCCGACCACGCTCGAGGCCGGCTACAAGAATTCCGACTACACGTTCTGGACCGCGCTGTTCGCGCCGGCCAAGACACCGCGCGAGATCGTCGACAAACTCGCCCAAGAGACGCAGAAGGCGTTAGCCGCGCCGGGCGTGCGGGAGAAACTCGCGCAGCAAGGCATGGACCTGATGCCGATCACGCCCGCCGCCTTCGATGCGCAGATCAGGCGGGAGATCGGTTCAATTCTCGCCTTGGCCAAAGCGGCGAACCTGAAGTTCAACTGACCGGCGTCATGCCCGCGCTTGTGTCGCGGGCATCCGCTTAGTCTTCCAAACTACAGCAGTAAGACGAAACGCGAAGCGCGAGCCGCGCCCTCCTCACCGCACCGCCGCGCCGCCGCGGTTCCAGCCGCGACCGCCCTCGCCATAAATTTCGAAGCCGGAGTCGGTGACCACGACGGTGTCCTCGAGCTTGATGAATCCACGTTGCGGATGCTGCAGCGTGGTCTCCACCGACACCACCATGCCGGATTCGAGCGGGCGCTCGGCATCGTAGGCGTCGTAAGGCACAGGACCCGTTGCGGTCAGGCGCGGCGCCTCATGGCTCACCAACCCCATGCCGTGGGCGAGGAAATGCATGTGGTTGTGGTGCTTGGATTTCTGCACCAGCGGCTCGGCCGCCGCGTAGACTGCGCCGCCCATCACTCCCGCCTTGATGGGCTTCATCGCCGCGCGCTGAATCTGCTCGATCTCGGAGAGCAGATCCTCGAGTTCGGCATCGGGCTCGCCTTGAATCGCCATCCGGCAGAGATCGCCGATGTAGCCGTGGTAGTTGCCGCCGGAATCGAGCGACAGGATATCGCCCTTATTCCATTTCTGGTCCGACGGCGCGCGGTTGAGACTCGTGCCCGCCGTGATCAGGCAGTAGTCGAAGACGAGCCCGCGGTCCGTCTCTTCCCGCCGCAATGCTTCGGTCAATTCGCGCTTGGTCGCGCCCGGACCATGATGGGCGATGACCGCCAGCATCGATTCGATGACGCTCTCTGACGCGATCCGAAGTTGTCGCAACTCCTCCGGGCTTTTCACTGCGCGCAACCGCTCGAGCACGAACAGCGCGTCGACCAACTCGCTGCCGGAGAAGCCGCTGCGCAGCGCCGTGCCGGCATCGACCGGAAGGAAGCCGAGCTCGGCGCCGATGCGACGCGGCTTCGCCCCCAATTTGCGGATGTAGTCGATCGCCTTTTGCATCGCATCGAGGGTGCCGGACGAATTCGTCTGCGATTCCGAGACCCAGAACGGATGATTTTCCTTCTGAAAGCCCTCCATGCGGTGCCCGAAATAAGCGGCCTTGTCCCGCCCGGCCTTGGGATAGACGAAGACCGGCAGATACCGGCTCAATCCCATCGCATCCATGGATTCGAAGAAGAACGCGCGATGTCCGCCCAGCAGGTACTGCACGTTGTGCTTCGAGGTCGCGACCAGGATATCGATGCCGGCCTCGTCCATGAGACGATCCAGCCGATCCGCATCGAACGGGATCGCGCGCGCAGCTTGTTTGACGACGTCGAGCATGATGGAAGCTCCTTCTGGACCGATCGCAGCGACCTGTGGACCGCGTGGCGTCAGCGGCGGATCATACACTAACGCAGCGACCCGACCATCCCTGCCAACGAAAATGCGTTATGCGGTCTCGCCTTGCCGCCGCATAACGCCTCGCCGATTTCAGTTCCCATAGCTGGGATCGAGGCGATCGAGCATGCGAAGATAGGCCGGCCAATCGGCGGCGCCGCGACCGCTGTCGTGCTTCTCATATTGGAGCACCGTCTTTTTGCAGACGTCCGGCGGGATCTCGATCAACTCGCCACCGGTTGCTTCCATCGCCAGTTGAATTTCGGCGGCCTCCAAGAGGTGCTTCATCAGGATGAAGGCCTCGCGCGCGGTCTTGCCCACCGTAAGCACGCCGTGATTGTGCATGATCATGGCGCGGTTGTTGCCGAGATGGGCGATGAGCCGATCGCGCTCGCCGAAGTCCTCGGTGATGCCTTCGTAGGGATGATAACCGAGGCGGCCGAAGAACCGCACCGCCTCCTGCGAGATCATCCGCAGTCCGCTCTTGAGGCCCGCCATCGCCATCCCGGTACGGGTATGCACGTGCACCGCGCAATTGACGTCCGGCCGCCCGCGCAGGATCGCGCTGTGCAGCGTGAAGCCCGGACGGTTCACGCCAGCGCGCTCGTCGAGGTCCTCATCCATGTCGACCTTGACCAGGTTGGAGGCCGTGACCTCCGTCCACAGCAGTTCGTGCCGTTTCATCAGGAACTTCCGATCCTCGCCGGGAGCCCGCATGGAGCAGTGGTTGTAAATGACGTCGTCCCAGCCATGGTGCGCGACCAGGCGATAGACCGCGGCGAGATCGACGCGGGCCTCCCACTCCGCAGGCGACGTTGTGGGGCTGGCTTTGGCATGGATGTTCACGGCGAAGCTCCTCATTGTGGCAGGTGGACTACCGCCGCCTGCGCCAGTGCATTGGCATGGTAAAGGAAGCGATCTCCCCCTTCCAGCGCGGGTAGCTCAGAACTCTCGCCCGATGAGAAGATGATCGAGCGAGATCGCGCCGCCGCCGTGCACCAGGAAGTAGAGCGCGGCCACGGTCCACATCAACGTGTATTCGAGCCCGGTCTTGTTCCAGAAATATCCACCCACGCGCCAGCGTTCGTAATTGGAGACGATGAGGAAGATGACAATCGCGCAGGCAGCGAGCCGAGTGAACAATCCGAGCGCGAGCATCGGGCCGGCCACGAGCTGCGTGATCGAGATGGCCGGCGCCCAAAATCTTCCCGGACGATAACCGTCGCGGTCGAGCTGTTTCGCCAACTCGGTCAGATTGTGCGCCTGCACGCCGGTTCCTGGAAACATGCCGAACGTGGCGCGCAGCCCATGCGGGACGAGCGCAAGCCCCACCACGGCGCGCAACAGCGCCTCGGCCCAGGGAAAGAGCGCCTGATAAACGGGCCCGAGCTCCGGGAAGATGAGTGGCGTCGATTCAGCCATGCTGAGTGGCTACCAATCCTCTCCTGTCGTCATTCGGCCGAGCCGCAATAGCGGCGAGGGCCGGAATCCATAACCCAGGTCCGTGGTTATGGATTCCGGGCTCGCGGGCTTCGCCCGCGCCCCGGAATGACGGACCAGGACTAGGCGGATACACAATGACTGAACGTTACAACCTGATCTCGCCGAGATTGACGCTGACGCCGAGACGCGCTTCGACCGATTTCTTGCTGCGCCCTTTGGGGGATATCTCGATGACATACGCGCCCGAATTCTCGTCGAGCTTGTCGAATTTGAAATCGCCATAATTATC
>CBFGVM010000354.1:0-4623 GCA_965652015.1 uncultured Alphaproteobacteria bacterium | reverse complement strand
TGGCTACTCGGTACCGCTTGCCCCGATCGCGCCGATGATCTTGCCGTTCACGATAATCGGAACGCCGCCTTCGGATGCCACCGGTCTTTCCGGAAAGGTCGTGAATGCCCTGTTACCCGCGGCGTACTGATCCGCAAAGACTTTGCTCGGGCGACGGAATAGCACGGCGGTGCGCGCCTTGGCCTGGGCAATCTCGACCGAAGCCAAATGCGCGCCGTCCATCTTCTCGAAATAGACCAGCTCGCCCGCCGGTCCCACGATGGCGAACGCCATGCGCCAGTTGTTCTTCTTGGCCTCGGCAACAGCGGCGGCGGCAACGGCCTTCGCCTGCTCATTTGTGATCGGCTCCCCGTAGTCGGCCGGCGGCCCGGCCGCAGGGGCAGGAGAAGGCGCCGGTTGCTGGGCGAGAGCCGTGCCGGCAAGCGCCAGCATCGAGCCGAGGCAGAGCGCGGCCAAGACATCAAGTCGCATGTCCTGTCTCCAGCTGAATTAGAGCGACGTCATGATGTTGTCGAAAATTGGTCGTCTCCATGCGCCGAAATGCCGGGTTCAAGCCAGCTTCAGGCGAGCCCTCGATCAACATAGGCGAGTTGCCGTTGCACGAGCAAGAAGTGCGGTCGCCGAAGCGCGAGGCGAGGCAGCGAGGCCGGCAAATATGGCGGGGCCAATGCGGACGGTGACGATGCAAGCGACGCGACCAACATGGGCAGCGCTGGTGCTGTTGCTCGTAGGAGCTCCGACAGCGGCATTCGCCCAAGCGAATTGCCGTAACACCGCTCCCTTCGAGCCATGGCTCGCCAACTTCAAGAAGGAAGCGGCAGCCCAAGGCATTTCCCAAGCGACCATCGCGGCGGCCTCCCCGTATCTGGTCCTCGACCAGCGCATCATCAACATCGATCGCGGGCAACGGTTCTTCGCCCAGAATTTCCTGGAAATCTCCGACAAGATGCTGGCCGGCGGACGGCTGCCCCACGGGGCCGCGCAAATGAAGAAGCATCAGGCGACCTTTGCACGCGAGGAAAAAGACTTCGGTGTGCCGGCCTCCGTCATCACCGCATTCTGGGGGCTGGAAAGCGACTTCGGCGCCGGCCAGGGCAAGGACCACTCCATCAAGTCGCTCGTCACCCTCGCTTACGACTGCCGACGCCCTGAGATGTTCCGCGGCCATCTTCTCGATGCTCTTCGCTTGATCGAACGCGGCGACTTGCGTGCCGAGGAGATGATCGGCTCCTGGGCAGGCGAGCTCGGACAGACGCAGATGATGCCGTCGGAATACATGGCACACGCCATCGACTACGACGGCGACGGCAAGCGCAATCTGATCAAGAGTGCGGCGGACGTGATCGGCTCGAGCGGAAAATATCTCGTCCATCTCGGCTGGAAGCGCGGCGAGCCCTGGCTGCAGGAGGTGCGCGTGCCCGCCAACTTTCCGTGGAAGGAGGCCGATCTGTCGGTGCAGCATCCGCGCTCGAAGTGGGCGGCTTGGGGCGTGACGCGCGCCGACGGCAAGCCGCTGCCGAACGACAACATCGCGACCTCCGTGGTGCTGCCCTTGGGTCGATTCGGACCGAGCTTTCTCGCCTACGACAATTTCCAGGCCTACCTGAAATGGAATCAGTCGCTGAATTATTCTCTGACGGCGGCCTATTACGCGACGCGCCTGGACGGCGCGCCGCCCATGCACAAGGGCAGCCCGGATATTCCGAAAATTTCTTTCGACGAGACCCGCGAACTGCAGCAGCTTTTGGAAAAGCGCGGCTATGACGTGGGACGCATTGATGGCGTGCTCGGTCTCAAGAGCCGGGTTGCCATCCGCGAGACCCAGATCAAGTTCGGTCTGCCCGCCGACGGCTGGCCGACAGCGGAGCTGCTCGCGCGACTACGTGCGGGGAGATAGTGCGCCCCGCGCGGCGGCGACCGCAAGCTCAAGGCGCAGATCGCGAGGAGCCGCGAACTTCCCAAGCTCGAAAGCGCCTGCACCACGATTGTGACGGCACGTTGAGCGGATACCTCATGCCGAATAGCCGCAAGGACGCGAGCCCGCGACATGCCATCATCGCGATTGCGACCGCCGCGAACCTGGCTGTCCCCGCCCTCGGCGGGAACAGTCCCGCTGGCGGCGGTGAGCGCAAGATCATCGCCGAGTCGCGGTTCGATGTGACAAATCCTTCCCGGCAGGCGGAGCTCGTGCAGCTCGTGGTGGATTTTCCTCCCGGCGCGTGGACCTCGTGGCACACGCATGGCGGCCAAGCGATCAATCTTGTGCTCGAAGGTGAGATCACCCTACGACACGCCGGCACGGAGCACCCGTATCGGGCGGGACAGGCCTGGACCGACAGCACCGGTCAAGTTCACGCCGCGGGCAACACCGGGTCGGGCAAGGCTCGCCTGCTCACGAATTTTCTGTTGCCGCAGGGCGCGCCGCAAACCACGGCGGTGCAGGAGTCGTTCTTCGAGCCGACGATCGTGTATGCCGTGAGTTTTCCTTTGCCGGCGCTGCCTGCCGAAACGCAGATCGTGCAGCGGGTGGTCGATCTCGATCCCGGGTCGCGCGCGGGAGACGCGTTGGCCGGCTTTACGGCAAATCTCATCCTCGCTGGAGATGTGACCTACAAGGTCGGACCGGAACTCAAGTCGTACACGGCTGGCGAAGCTTGGTCGGCGGGCACCGGCATTTGGATTGAGGAACAGAACGGACCGGCCGCAATGGCCCGAGTCTTCACGACCTCTTTGCTGCCGAGAGGAGCCGGCCGCTAGCTCAAATCCCGTTCAAGCGTTGTGAGCTTCGGCTTTGAGGCGGAGACGCCGGCCTTCACAGCGCGCAGGTGCGAAATCCGGCGATCACGTCGTTGCGCTCGGGCGTGAAGAAGTTGCGATAGAGCGGCCGCGCGATGCGTGCACTGGTGGCGAAGCTTCCCCCGCGCAAGACCTTGCGGGTATTGAACCAGGGTTGCGAATAATCCTCATAAGGATCCGCGGCGAAGCCGGGAAACGCCACGAAATCCGAGGCTGTCCATTCCCACACATTGCCGATCATCTGCCGGCAGCCGAAGCCGCTATCGCCCGCAGGCAGGGCAGCGACATCGAGCGGCCCGTCGAACGCGAAACTAAGATTGGCGCGCTCGCGGCTCGGCGCCGCCTCACCCCAAGGCCAGCGGCGCTTGCTGGCGGCCAAGCGAGTGCCATCCGCGCTCGCTTGCCCGATTGCCGCGGCCTCCCATTCGGCCTCGGTCGGCAACCGTCGCTTGGCCCAGTTGCAGTAGGCTTGCGCCTCGTACCAGTTGACGAACGTCACCGGCGCGTGCGGCAGCAGCGCTTCTGTTCTGTCGTGGCTGCGCCAGCTCCAGCTGCCGCCCTCGTTATTGAGCCAGTAGACCGGATGCTCTGCGGCAGCGCGCTCGCGCCAGTCCCAGCCCGCCGCGCTCCAGAATTCACGCCGGCGATAGCCGCCCTCTCCGACGAAAGCGGCGAACTCGGCATTGGTGACCGGAGCTTTGGCGATGCGGAACGGCGCGATCTCGACCGTATGCGCCCACTTCTCGTTGTCGAATACGAAGCCGTCGGCGGGCGTTGAGCCGAGTTGCCAGCGCCCGCCCGGCACATCGACGTCGCCTTCCCATGCGCCCTCGCGGTGGGTCGCCGCATCGCCCAGAGCCTGCGGCCGCGCATATCCGTGCGTCTGTCGCGTATAGGCGAGCGCCTCGACGTGCATGTCTTCGTGCCGGATCGACAGCTCGTAGAAATAGCTAACGGGAAGAGCGACCCCGCCGGCCAGACGGTCGACCTGTCGGGACAGCACATCGGCCATGTATCCGAACACGCCGCTGCGATCGGGCAAGTCCAAGTCCCATCGCGTTGCATGCGCGACCGTGCTCGAATTCCATAAATCGTCGGCGCGCGCGAGAATCGGCGCTTGCCCGTGCGCATGACGCAGCGTCCAATATTCATGGAACCAGCCGACATGCCCGATCTCCCAGAGGATGGGATTGACGATCGGCAGCATCGGCCCCATCAACTGCTGTGTTGACAGGTCATCGGTGAGGCGGCGCGTGCAGTTGCGCACGTCGCCGAGGTGAGCGGCGAGCTCATCGGCTGTGGCGCCACTGGTGGGCCGGTGTATAAGAGCCTCATTCATGAAGATCGTTCTTATCACACCGGCTCGTTCATCGTCACGGTCCGGAAACAAAACCACGAGCGTGCGCTGGGCGCGGATCTTGCGCCAGCTCGGACACCGCGTTCACGTTGCCCATCGCTACGACGGAGCCGTTGCAGACGTGATGATTGCCCTTCACGCGTGGCGCAGCGCGGACAGCATCCGCCGCTTTCGCGAACGTCACCCCGATCGACCGCTGATCGTCGGCTTGAGCGGCACCGACATCTACGAATACATCGATCGCGATCCAACCCCGGTGTTGCGCTCGCTCGCCTGTGCCGACCGGCTCGTCGCGCTGCAGGAACTTGCGCGAGAGCGCGTGCCGGCCCGGTTTCGCGACAAGGTTCGCATCGTGCACCAGTCAGCGGCGCCGCTGCGGCGCGGCCGCATGGGACGCAGGGCCCGCTTCGACGTCGCCGTGATCGGACATCTGCGCGAGGTGAAGGACCCGTTTCGCGCCGCCGAGGCAG
>CBFGVM010000353.1:0-4644 GCA_965652015.1 uncultured Alphaproteobacteria bacterium | reverse complement strand
CAGCACCGCCGCCGCCAGCAGCGCGTTGAGCCCCAGTGCGGCCACCTGCACGGCCCGAGGGTCGTCGAGCACGACGTAGAGCGGCGCCACGAGCAGCGACCAGGCCGGGTGGTAGAAGGACGTCGGTCCCTGCCACGATCGTAAAGAAGGAAAATACCAGGCGAGGGTCGATGAGATCAGTCCACAGCGCCCGCCAAAACCAAAATGCTCGCAGAATGGTGAAAACGACCAACCAAGAATAGGCGATGAGGTTTGCGGCGAACAGCGCATCGGACAATGCGCGATGACCTTCGAGAAACAAGGTATTGGAGATGATCCCGGTGGCCATCACCACGGCGAACGAGCCGGGATACAGCGTCGCAATCTGTCCGACGAGCCAGCCGCGTAGGCGATGTGTAAACGGATGCAATGGCGGCCCCGACGACTGGATTACCAAGCATGCCAGTAAATTTTCTGCTCGGCCATCCGGGCCGGTGTCGGCAAATGCAACAGGTTCACGGCCATTGTGACAAGGTGCGATGCCGGCCGATCAAAAAGTTGATTCAATCCGATCCAACCGCTCCAGCACGCGTGTTGCTTAGCGGCCGTTACGATTTGTATTCGCCGTCGATACTCTTGCCCGTGTAGTCGGTCATGAGCGCGGTTGCGATGAGGCTGAGCACGGCACAGGCCGCGATGTAGCCGGCAATGGCATAGGAAGTCTGATAGCGGCCGAACAGCCAGGTGGCGATCAGCGGCGCCGGGCCGCCGGCAATCACGGAGGCAAGCTGATAGCCGAGCGAGCAGCCGCTGTAGCGCAGGCGCCCGGTAAAGCTTTCCGCGATCAGCGCGGCCTGCGGGCCGTACATCATATCGTGCGGAATGAGCGACACGAATATGGCGAGGAAAATGACGGCTGCGATGCCGGTCTCGAGCATGCCGAAATAGACGAAGCCGAACACGCCGGTGACCACCGCGCCGATCATGTACATGTTCTTGCGTCCGATGCGGTCGGACAGATGCCCGAAGAACGGGATTGCGAAGAAGGACAATACCGACGCCGCCAGCACCGCGGTGAGCAGGAAGTCGCGCGACACGTCCAGCGTCTTGATGCCATAGGCAAAGATGAACGCGGTGAAGATGTAGAACGGGGCCTGCTCTCCCATGCGAGCGAAGGCGGACAGCACGATCTCCTTCGGGTGGCGCTTGATCACCTCCAGAATGGGCGTGCGTTCGACCTTGCGCTCGGCCAGGAGCTTGGCGAATACCGGCGTCTCGAAAATTCCCAGCCGGATATAGAGCCCGACCACGACGAGGATGAGGCTCAGCGCGAAAGGAATACGCCAGCCCCAGCTAAGAAATTGGTCGCCCGCCATTTGGCTGAACGCGAGCACGGCGAGATTGGCGAGGAATAGGCCGCACGGCACGCCGAACTGCGGCCAGGAAGCGATGAAGCCGCGGGAATGATCCGAGCGCGCCCATTCCATCGACATCAGCACCGAGCCGCCCCATTCGCCGCCGACTCCGACGCCCTGAATGAAGCGCAGAATGGTGAGGATGACTGCGCCCCAGATGCCGATGCTCTCATAGGTCGGCACGAGCGCCACCGCGAACGTGGCGACCCCCATGAGCATCAGGGTGGCGATCAAGGTCGATTTTCGGCCGATGCGGTCGCCGTAGTGGCCGAAGATGGCGGCGCCCACCGGCCGCGCGATGAAGCCTACGGCATAGATGCCGAAGGCCTCGAGCGTTCCGACCCAGGGGTCCGAGTTCGGGAAGAACAGCTTGGCGAAGACGAGGCCGGTGACGGTGCTGTAGAGAAAGAAATCGTACCATTCGATGGCGGTGCCGACGGTGGAGGCGATCACGGCGCGACGCAGCTGCGTCTGATGTTCCGCTGGCGAAAGCTGAACGGCGGTGATGTCGGTGGAGACCATGGCGCTTCTCCCGTCGGCCGCCGCGAACGGGCAGCCCGGCACAATTATGAAAACAAATTTTGTGATGGAACTCCCGACCGGTCCGGGGGTTCCTCGCCCTTCCTCCCCTGCAAGTCAGGTCTGCCAGATTAAATTTCAGACAGGTTGGCGGCTCAGCGCGCTTTTACTCGCTCCGGGAATGCAGCGCACGCGGCATCGGCGCGAACCTTAAAGCTTCCCGTCCGTTATCGACGCGAATCGTGTGGGCGATGAACGATGGCCTATGGGGAGCCGTCCGATGCGCCAAGAGATTTGCTCAGCGGTGGTTGTCGGCGCACTCGCACTCGGGTGTTTCTTCGCCGGCACAAGTTCAACGAGGCCTGCGGCTGCGGCGACGGACGCGCCAGCCTGCGTCGTGCCGAAGGATGTTGCTCGGCTCGCGTTGCCGCTGACGCGGACCGCGCACCAGCTGGACGCGCGTAAGCTCACCCTGGTCGTCGCCCTCGGTTCATCGTCCACGGCGGGGGTGGGGGCGAGCTCGGCAGTGATGGCCTATCCCAACCGCCTCGTGGTCGAACTCGGACAACGGTTTCCAAAGCAGCCGCTCATGGTGCTCAACCGCGGCATCCCCGGCGCGCGCGCCGTCGACATGCTTGCCCGCTTCGACGAAACCGTCGCCGCCGAACATCCGGACCTGGTGCTGTGGCAAGTGGGGACCAACGCGGTGTTGCGCGGCTATGAGCATTCGAAATCGGACGCAGTGATCCGCGACGGCATCAGGCGAATGAAAGCAATCGGCGCGGACGTCGTTCTGATCGACCCGCAATTCGCGCCGAAGGTGATTGCCAACCCGGAAATCGACGACATGGTCGATCTGATCTCGAGCGCGGCGGCGCAAGCGAAGGCCGACGTGTTTCATCGCTTCGCCCTGATGCGCTATTGGCATGACGTCGAAAAGATTCCGTTCGAGACATTCCTATCGTCGGACGGTCTGCATATGAACGACTGGGCCCATAGCTGCGTTGCCAAAGCGCTGGCGGAGGCGATTGCCGACGCCACCGCGCCCGATGGAACGAGTGGCAAAGAAAACCCGCGGCCCGACGACAGCGCAGATGCGAAAACCACGGCCGTTCCGGGTGGAGCGAAATAGCCGCGCCGCGTCTCGTTCAATCGCTTAACCGGCGACGATTCCACTAGTCCGAGACACAGCGAATCGCGCGCTCCCGCAACCGGACCGGGTCGCGCTCGCCGCGCTGTGCCAGCTCGATGATCTTTTTTGCAATCATTTCGGTCGCCGGATCGGCACGGTCTTTTAGGCCCAATGCGCGCAGGGCCTCTTCGTACGCAGCGGTCAGCACCTTGATGTCATCCGGCCCCAAGGCAAGATTTTTGAGCAAGCGATAGATCGCCATCGGCGGCTCCCGATTGGTTGAGCTGATGCAGGGCGGGAGCCGGCGGCCATCCCCATCATCGCCGTCCCGATCAAGGCCGATGACGCAGGGAAGCTAACCCACACCTGATCTCCCGGTCGGTACGCTTTCTGACGAACTCGCTCGCGACAAGCGAGCCTGGGCTCACGCTCGAGATAAGCAACGCAGCGGAGGCTTGCACGGAAAAAATCGCCGGATCGCTTAATCCATCGCGAGGCCCGCCGCCCTGATCGGCGCGGCGTTCTTTTCGATCTCGCTCACGACGAATTTCTGCAGATAAGCGGGCGAACGGCGCTCGGGCGCGACGGTGACGGCGCCGACCTCCTTGAGTCGCTCCTGCACCGAGGGGGTATCCATCGCCGCGACGGTTGCGTCATGGAGCTTCTGGACGATCGGCTCCGGCGTGCCTCTGGGGAAGAAGAAGCCGAACCAAGTCGAGGCCTCGAAATCGAGCCCCTGCTCCTGGGCGGTGGCGAGGTTCGGCACCATGACAGAGCGCTCGCGCGAGAGGACGGCAATCGCCTTGATGAGACTGGCCTCGAGCTGCGGCTTGGCCGTCGCGCTCAGTGTGCAGAAGTAGTCGATGCGCCCGGCGATCAGATCCTGTATCGCCGGCCCTCCCCCGCGGTAGGGAACGTGGGTGACATTGATCCCGATCGCGGCGTTGAGCAGCATGCAGTCGAGATGCCCCGTGGAGCCGGCACCCGCCGACCCCATCTGCATCGTTGCCTGGTTCGCCCTCGCATAAGCGATGAACTCGCGAAGATTGCCGCCAGGCAAATCCTTGCGCGCGACGAGGATGGTGGGCTGATCGGCGATCAGCACCACGGGCGCGAGATCGGTGGCGAAATTGTAGAGCGGATTCTTGTAGAGCGTCTGGTTGATGGCGTCGGCGCGGCTGCCGAGCACGAATTGGTAGCCGTCCGGCGGCGCCTTGACGACGCGCGCCGACCCCACCATGCCGCCGGCGCCGCCGACATTCTCGATGATCACCTGTTGGCCCAGAACCTCGGACAGGCGCCGTCCGACGATGCGTCCCAGCACATCGGTACCGCCGCCGGCAGCGAACGGAACCACCATGGTCAGCGGCCGGCTTGGCCAGCTCTGTGCGGCGGCCGGATGGATGCAGGCGAAGGCGCAGAGGACGACGGCCAATCGCATCGCATGTCTCGCACGCATGGTTTGCCTCCGTGGGGCGCGCGGGAAACGCGGCGCGCTTCGTATCATCGCGCCTTGCGCGACGTGGTTGAACCGCAAAATGGCAGTACGGCCGATGAGCGTCGATGCCCCAGCTATGCATCAGCAAATCCGCAAAGTCT
>CBFGVM010000352.1:0-4646 GCA_965652015.1 uncultured Alphaproteobacteria bacterium | reverse complement strand
GCATCGAAGGTCTTGGCGCTCTTGCCGTCGTCGATGCGCATGCGCGTGCCGTCTTTCCAAACGAGATCGTTTGCCTCGATCCGATCGAGGAAATCCGGATAGGCCCTGATCAGCGCCATTGCCGCACCAGTCGGCGAACTACTCTCGGCCTGAGCGAGATCGGGCGCGATCGCGAGGAGCGAGAAGGCCAGGAAGTGGCGGCACTGCATCGTCGGACACTCGTCTCCGTCAGAATAGACTGATCTGCACATTGCCCTGGCGGAGGGGAGCGTCGTCGGGAAACAAGGATATGTACGAGGCTTTCGCCGGTATGGCGTAGCGGAGCACCGTCGAGACATCGGCGACGATCGGCCGCGCCAGGGCAGTCGTCTTGATCAAGGTCGTACCGGGACGCTTGTCAGGCGCAATCACTTCGTCGAGGCTGGATTGGACGGCATCACTTCTGTAGCCGGCGCTTTGCAACGCGCCGACGATGCGTTCGGCATCCTGTTTGCGGTCCGGTCGATAGAAGATCAGGACAAGGTATTTATTGTTGTCGGGGTTGTGAGCGATTCCCGTCCCTGTATATGCGACCGGGGTAAATGGTTTTTCGATCGTGACCTGTTCGATCGTGGTTAATACGCAGTGGGGTAGACTAAGGAGTTGCGCGTAGGGCTGCGGCCAGCAGATAACGGCCGCCGGAACAAGAAGCACCGTGAACACCAAGAAGACGGTCACGATCACAGCGGAAGAAGCAAAGCAAACTATTTTCACGAAAGTGCTGTCAACGTATTTCATGAGTGCCCGCAGAACGACGAGCACCACTCCGAACAAAAGCGACAGCGCGATCGTGATGATCGCTTTCGTCCCACTGCCCAGCGTTGAAATGGCAATGCTCGCGGCAGTGGCGATGACGACTACACCCGCGATTCCCCGAATGAAGGGATCCTGCAGTCCGACTTTGATCAGTCGATCGTAAGTCGCATCTTTTTTCTTTGGCACGGCCCCTCCTTGCTCGAGGGACAAAGGGCCGATGCTCGCGAGCCACGATCCAGGGCGAGCAACACCGGCCGGTATATTGTACGCCGAAGTTGGTGCGCGGTGAACGATTTTTGCGGCACAACCGCCCGGTAGGCGCAGGGCGACGGCAAAGCAGTCCCGCCGCCAAACGTCAAATTCGCTTCTTTTTCTGCTGCATCAACTCGACGAACCGCCCGAACAGGTAATGGCTGTCGCGCGGACCGGGGGAAGCTTCCGGGTGGTACTGCACCGAGAACACCGGCTTGTCTTTCAGCGCAATGCCGCAGTTCGAGCCGTCGAACAGGGACACGTGCGTCTCGGTCGCGGTTTCCGGCAGCGTGGCGCGGTCGACGGCGAAGCCGTGGTTCATCGAGGTGATCTCGACTTTGCCGGTGACGAGATCCTTGACCGGATGATTGGCGCCGTGATGGCCCTGGTGCATTTTCACGGTCTTGGCGCCGACCGCGATGCCGAGCATCTGATGGCCGAGGCAGATGCCGAAGGTCGGAATGCCTTTGGCGATGATGTCGCGGATCACCGGCACGGCGTACTCGCCGGTCGCCGCGGGATCGCCGGGCCCGTTGGAGAGAAAAACACCGTCGGGCTTGAGCGCGAGGATGTCCTCGCTCGCGGTCTGCGCCGGCACCACGGTCACTCTGCAGCCCTTGCCTGCGAGTTGGCGCAGAATGTTGCGCTTGATGCCGTAGTCGATGGCGACCACGTGAAAGCGCGGGTCGTCTTGCCGTCCATAGCCTTTCTCCCACTCCCACGGCGTCTCGTCCCAGGTGAAGCGCTGCCCCGACGTCACCATCGGCACCAGATCCATGCCGACGAGCCCCGGCCACTCGCGCGCTTCGCGCTTGAGCGCATCGAGATCGAAGCGGCCGGAGGGCTCGTGCGCGATCACCGCGTTCGGCATCCCGTGCACGCGAATGCGGCTGGTGAGCGCGCGCGTATCGATGCCGGCAAGGCCGATGACGCCGCGCGCTTTGAGCCATTGGTCGAGATGGCGGGTGGCGCGGTAGTTCGAGGGACGCGTGATCGCGGTGTGCAGGACGACGCCGCGTGCCCCCGGCGTCGCCGCCATGTTGACGGTCTCGATGTCCTCCTCGTTGGTGCCGACATTGCCGATATGCGGGAATGTGAAAGTGATGATCTGCCCGGCATAGGAGGGATCGGTGAGGATCTCCTCATAGCCGGTCATCGCGGTGTTGAAGCAGACCTCGCCCACCGCGTGGCCGGTGGCGCCGAAGCCTGCGCCTTCAAACACGGTGCCGTCGGCGAGGACGAGCAGCGCGCTCGGCTTCGGCTCGGCCCACATTGTTTCGGCCTGATCCTCGCCGGGATGTTGTTTCTCGCGCATCGAAAGCCTAAGTGTTGAGTTGCGCCACAGGGTCAGCTTGGGCTCGATCCCGACTCGGGCGCGATTTTGCGAGAGGCCATAGCCGTGCTGCGCGAGGAGATCAACACCGCCCTCAAGGGCGCGATGAAGGCGCGCGAGGAGCACCGCGTGTCGACGCTGCGCCTCGTCAATGCCGCGCTCAAGAACGCCGACCTCGATGCGCAGGGTCGGGGCAAGAATGCGCTCTCCGACGAGGAGATCCTCGCGTTGTTGCAGAAGCTGATCAAGCAACGCCAGGAAGCGGCCGAAGTCTACGACCAAGCGGGACGGAGCGAGCTTGCCGCTCGCGAGCGCGGCGAGATCGAGATCATCAGCGCTTATCTTCCCCGGCAGATGTCGGAGGCGGAGGCGAAGGCGGCCATTGCCGAGGCCGTCAAGGCGACCGGCGCGGCCGGCATCAAGGACATGGGCAAAGTCATGGCTGCGCTCAAGCAGAGTTATTCCGGCAAGATGGATTTCGGCAAGGCGAGCGGATGGGTGAAACAGCAGCTGGCGGGGTGAGATTGCGAAAGTAGATGGGCGCGTTCGAAGATCCGGAGTCCGATACCGGGCGGACATGACTGTCGGATCGCGCTATTTGGGCTTGGCTTGTTTAGGAGGCTCTATCCGTGCGCGCGATCCAGGGTATGAATGATTATGCTTGATCAGATGTCTCAACGCCTGGACGCGTGCAGGACATTCGAAGATGCCGTTCGACGAATTGTAATCGACGTGGTCGCGTTGCACGGTGCCGAGTTTGGTAACATCCAGATGCCGATCCGGGACGGGCTCGTCATCGTTGGTCAGCACGGGCTTGATGCGGCTTTCTTAAGGTCGTTTCGCAAAGTCCGACGCGAGGATGATTGCGCCTGTGGCCGCGCGCTGAGAGGAGGTCGGCCCGTCATTGTTGCAGATGTCGCGACGGACGAGGCCTATGCTCCATTCCGAGCCGCCGCCAAGCGAGCCGGGTACCGATCGGTGCAAAGCACCCCGATGCTCACAAGTGACGGGGAGCTTGTGGGCATCGTTTCTACATTGTTTGCCAATGCGTATATGCCTACACCGATCGAGATGAGCACGCTGAGCTTGTACTGTCGGCTTGCCGCGGAGCGCCTGCTTTTGTTGCTGGAAGGCCAGGAGCTTTGCGCCAAGGCACAGGAGCTCCACGAGAAATTATATTCCGGGGTGGGTGAGCCAATTGGGTGATCGCAGCATGTCTCTGGATTCCATGATGAAGGCCGTGCTTGTGCTCGTGCTCATCGCCCTCGCAAGCCCCGCGCTGGCGCAGGACTATCCCACCCGCCCGATCAGGGCCTTGACCACCACCAGCGCCGGCGGGATCAGCGACGTCTTCATGCGCGCGCTCGGCGACGAATTGCTCAAACGCTGGAGACAGCCGATCGTCGTCGAGAACCGCCCCGGCGGCATGCAGAACGTCGGCGCGCGTGCGTGCGCCGAAGCGCCGCCCGACGGCTATACCATCTGCATCCTCAACGCCGAGCCGATTGCGTACAATCAGTTCCTGCTCAAGAACATGCCGTTCGATCCCGAAAAGGGGGTGCAGCCGGTCACCAATCTCTATCATCTGATTCAGACGCTGGTGGTGAATTCGCAACTCAACGTCAAGACGATCGACGAGCTGATCGCCTTATCAAAGGCCAAGCCCGGCACATTGAATTATGTGACCGCCGCCGTGCCGCTCGCCCTCTACATGGAGACGCTGAAGAAGGAACAGGGCGCCGACTGGGTGCGCGTCCCGTTCAAAGGCGGCGGCGAGGCGGTGAACGCGGTGCTGAGCGGCTCGACGCCGATCGCGCTGATCGGCGAAGGCAATGTCACCGGGCAGATTCGCGCCGGCACGATGACGCCGCTGGTGATGCTCAACAATATCAGGTCGCCGAATTTCCCGGATGTGCCGACCCTGGCCGAGACCGGTTACACCGGCCCGCCCTCGCGCAGCTGGTACGGGTTGTTCACGCCGGCCGGCACTCCGCGGCCGATCGTCGACAAGCTTGCCAAGGAGGTGGCCGCCATCGTTAGTGATGCAGGTTTCCGCGAGCGGCATCTCAGCGCCCGCAGCCTGGTACCGGCGGTCAACACGCCGGAAGAATTCGCAGCCGAGATCAGGAAAGATCGCGCGCTGGCGCAAGAGGTCGTCAAGGCTGCGGGGCTTGAGCCGCAGTGATGGTGCCCCACTTCAGCTATCGCACGGACTGCCGTGCGACGGGATTTTGATCCGACCTATGGCCGCGTTGGGTCATTTCGC
>CBFGVM010000351.1:0-4656 GCA_965652015.1 uncultured Alphaproteobacteria bacterium | reverse complement strand
GCACCAAGCCGGCCACGCTGCGCCGTTACGGCGAAACCGACGACAAGACCGAAGAGGTGATCTGAGCGTCTTCACGCCACCAAAGCCTGTCGTCCCGGCCGAGCGCAGCGAGAGCCGGGACCCATGAACACCGGCCGGTGATCATGGGTCCCCGCTTGCGCGGGGACGACCGTGGGATTGGATTTGTAACCCGCCGCAAGCAGGCTGCGGCGCAGACGCGAGCCGCGCGCGGGCGCTCAATCGACGACGTCGAGTTTGACCTTGGCCACGCCCTTTGCGGTGATGCCCAGCGTTTCGGCGGCGGACGCGGAGACATCGACGACGCGGCCGCGAACAAACGGGCCGCGGTCGTTCACGCGAACCGTCACCGAGCGCCCGGTGGCGACGTCGGTAACGCGCAGCCGCGTACCGAACGGCAATGTGCGATGCGCGGCGGTCAATTCGTTCTTGTCGAACTTTTCGCCGCTCGCGGTATGCGGGTCGTAGCTGTAGAAGCTGGCCAGCCCATGGGAGACCTCCTTCGAGCCGGCGGCCTGCCGCGCCGCTGTCTGCGTCGCGGGCATCCGATGCCTGGCCACGGCCTTCCTGGTCGGTTCGAGCGCCGCTTGGCGGCTCCCGCCGGTCATTACAGGTGGCTGTTGCGCGCAAGCCGCAAGGGCGGCCGCGGCGAGCGCAGCGGCCAACAGCCGCAACGCTCTCGAAGACAAGGGCTTGGCGCCGATGCGGGCGCCCGACGAGCTGATGGATGACACGTTACGCACTCCCCCACCGATATCCCCGCCGGTAATGGGAGTGGAAACCATGGCCCGATCACGGCCAAATCCGCGGCGACGACGTGAATTGTTTTTTGTGTGGTTAATTTGTCACACGCAGGCGGGCGACAAGGGTCGTCCGGCAGGAGGGATGCCCGCGACGGATTAGTCGCCCGCAGACCCCATGTTGCGAGGGTTCGGGTTGGTCATGGATGCCCGCTTGCCTCTGAGCGCGGTCAAGGCCTGCGCGGAGACGGCGGGAACCGCGTGCCGCGTATTAATCGAGCGTTAACGACTCGGCGGCGACGATCGGCGGGCAATACCGCGCTATCCCGCGGGAGGCTCCGATGCTCACGAGCAGCAGGTATCTCGTCAACGGCAGCCCGCGTTGCTGCATGTTCTGCGGAGAGCCGTTCCGTCCCCGTGACGGCGACATTGAATTTTGGCGCACATCCGCCGGGCAGCACTTCTGCTCGGAGTTTTGTGCTGACGACGCCGAGGAAGCGCAATTCCGCAAGCGCCGCGCCGCCGCGGCCGCGCACCCCGGGCTTGGCTCGCCTCACCTCTAAAGCGATTTCAATTAAGCCGATCGAGACTGGCGCCAACCGGTTTCGGAAGGCGCTCCTCGGGTCCCTGCGTCGGGTGCACGACTTAGGCACGGGCGCCGCGCCTTGACGGCCTGTCCGGCCACGTCGGTGCGCCCGCGATGCGAACAATTCGGCCCAAAACCAAGTATATTGTTGGCGGCGTTCGGGGGGGCGACCGCTCGGCACGATCGCTTCGTCGCCCTGCTGAATCGTGAAATGATGCGCAATGCGTTCCGCTCGCCAATCAGCAATTCGACTGCTGCAGCTCATGATGGTGGCGTCGGTCGTGTTGCCGCTTGTGCTGTTCGGTTTTGCGGCCTGGCTGAACTACCGCCACGAAGAGGAGGTCGCTGACGATCGCATCGAGCGTTCGCTCGATATTCTTCACGAGCACACGCTTAAGGTCTTTCAGACGGTCGAGGGCGCCATCGCCGAGGTCAACGAAATCGTGCGCGGCATGCCCGACGATGCCATCCGCGCCGACCAGCCGCGCCTGCACGAGCGCATGAAGCGCATCGTCGAAGTGCTCCCGCAGCTGCGCGCGATCTTTCTGATCGACGGTGACGGCCGGCCGCTCGCCTCCAGCCAGCTCGTGCAAGTCCCAGCCGACCTGCGCTCCCGCGAGCGCAGCTTCTTCAACGTGCACATCGCCGGCGACGTTGGCACTTTTGTCAGCGAAGTCGTGGAGCCCCGGCTTGCGATTTTCGGCACGCCCTTCTTCGTTCTTTCGCGGCGCCGTCCGTCGGACGACGGCACGTTCAACGGCGTGATCGCGGTCGCGGTCGTGCCGCAATATTTCGAGGAGTTCTACGCGCTCATCGGGCGCAGTCCAGGCGAGCTTTACGCGCTGATCCGTGCGGACGGCAAGTTTCTAGCCCGTTACCCGCAACCGCCGGACCGTCTGCGGGCCGTCGGGCCGGGCCTGGAGGCGGCGGTCGCCGAGGGGCGAGAACGGGCGATCCGCACGGGCCGTTCCCAAATCGACGGAGCCGAACGGCGGGTCGGCTATCGCCAGCTCGAGGGCTTTCCCGTCTACGCGATCGCAGGCATCGAGACCTCGGCGATCCGAGGCGATTGGATATCAACCATGGCAGGCCATTTGATCTTCGGGGTGCCTGCCACGTTGTTCATATTGCTCATTCTCGCCATGGCGCTGCGGCGCACGCGTCGCCTGCACGCGGAAGCCGAGCGGCGAGAAGCCGCGGAGGCCGCGTTGCGGCAAGCGCAGCGGCTGGAGGCGATCGGACATTTGACCGGCGGGGTCGCGCACGACTTCAACAATCTGCTGATGATCGTCAGCGGCAGTGCCGAGCGCCTGCGGCGCGATCTGACCTCTGAGAAGCACAGGCGTCTTCTCGACATGATCATGAATGCGACCAGCCGGGGCGAAAGTCTCACGCGACAGTTGCTGGCATTCTCGCGCCGGCAGATGCTCACCCCTGCGGTGATCGATCTGACCCAACGGCTGCCCGAGCTCAAGGATATGCTGACCCGCTCGTTGCGTGACGACATCACCACAGAGGTCCTGGTTCCCGATGAGAGCTGCGCGGTCAAGGTCGACCCGAGCGAGCTCGAGCTCGCCTTGCTCAATCTGGCGGTGAACGCGCGCGATGCCATGCCGAACGGCGGGACGCTCACCATCACCGTCAAGCCGGTGGTGCTCGAGGGCAGTGCGACGGCGGAGGGGCTCAGCGGTGACTTCGTCGCCATTGGCGTGGCCGATACCGGCAGCGGCATTGCTCCCGAGATCTTGCACCACGTCTTCGAGCCGTTCTTCACCACCAAGGAAGTGGGCAAGGGCACAGGGTTGGGTCTGAGCCAAGTCTACGGTTTCGCCAAGCAGTCGGGCGGCACCGCGACAGTCATCAGTACGGTCGGTCGCGGCACGGCGATCACAATCTATCTGCCGCGCACGCAGGAAGTGCCCGCGCCATCCACCGCGCCCATGAAAGCGGAGGCGGCGCCGCGGCGCGCCGGAACGGTGCTCGTGGTGGAAGATAGCCCCGAGGTCGCCGAGGTCGCCACCGCGTATTTCCAGCAACTCGGCTACATGGTCAAACAGGTCGCCAGCGGCAATGAAGCGCTGGAGCTGCTCGCCAAGGATGCGAAGATCGATCTCGTCTTCTCCGATATCCTCATGCCGGGCGGAATGAACGGTTTGGAGCTCGGCCATGCCATCCGCCGGCGTGACGCGGCGATGCCGGTGTTGCTGGCGACCGGCTACAGCGACAGCGCGCGCGATGCCGTCGAGCAGGGCTTCATCGTGCTGCAAAAGCCCTTCGATCTTGCGGCGCTGGAACAGGCGCTGCGCGAAGCGCACACTCCCAAGGTCGAGTCCGCGCCCGGCATCGCCGGGTAGGCGCTGGTTCGCGCATCCCAACCTCTTTGAAAAAAGAGTCGTTGCGAAAATCGATGGATTGCACGCAACTCGGGCATGCCCGAGTTGCGCAATATTATGCGCCGCAAGTCGGGTAAACCCGACTTGCGGTGTCAAGCCCGGCAATGACGAAGCCAATCAGCCGGACAGTTAGAGCGCCTTGAGTTTGCGATAGGCGAACGCAACCATGCGGATCAGCAACAGACCGTGCTGGAACCGGGAGATTTGGGTCTCGCCGTAGGTCCGGTTTGCATATCGCACCGGGACCTCCACAACCTTCAAACCGAGCTTCGAAGCTCCGAAGATGAGCTCGAAATCGCCGAATGGATCGAAGTCGCCGAAATAGCCATGGTCGCGTCTGATCCGTTCGTAGTCCTTGCGCATCAAGACCTTGGTACCGCACAGCGTATCGGTGAAGCGCTGATTGAGCAGCCACGTGAATAGAATCGAGAACACGCGATTGGCGATGAGATTGAGGAATCGCATCGCTTGCTTTTCCATCGGATAGACCAAGCGAGAGCCGTTGATGAACTCGCCCTTGCCGGAGGCGAGCGCGTTCCAGAATTTCGGCAGCTGCTCCGGCGGCATGGTGAGGTCGGCGTCGAGGATCATGAGCACGTCTGCGCGCGCTTGCGCGAAGCCCTTGAACACGGCGTCGGCCTTGCCGACGCCGTCCTGCACGATGAGCTTGAGGTCGCGGTCGCGATACGCGGCAATGATGCGCTCGATCTCCTCGCGCGTTCCGTCCTTGCTGTGTCCCTCGACGAAGATGATCTCTTGATCTTCGCAAAATCGCGGAATTCGCCGCACGACCGCCTCGATGTTTCCCCGCTCGTTGCGGCAGGGCACCACGATGGTCGCGGAGACGGCAGCGGGAACGGACTTCGGTACCGAGCGCGCGACCAGATAATGGCGCAAGCACAGGCTGCGGATCAGCGGC
>CBFGVM010000350.1:0-4672 GCA_965652015.1 uncultured Alphaproteobacteria bacterium | reverse complement strand
TTGTCGATGGCCTCATAGGCGGTCAGCGCGTATTCGAGATCGCGGCTCACCACGCAATTCACGCGCAGACCGAGCCGGGCCGCTTCGATGCCGAGCTTCACGAACCGCTCTTGGGTCATCGCTTGGTAGAAATGCCCTGCCCACTGATCATATGGATAGCCGGCTGCGATGATGTCCGCGACGGTGCTGTCGGCATGGCCGCCGAGATTGATTCCTTCCACGCGCAGGACATCGTCGCCGCGGCCTCGGCCGCCCGCAACTGCGGCATAGTGATAGAAGAGATCGAGCAGCCGTTTGTCGTCGAACGCCGCGCTCGGCATGCTGATCGGGGTGTGCATGCGCAAGGGCAGCGCGCCGCACTCGGCATTCTCGCGGTAGGCGCGGATGACCGTGGGCGTGAGCCCGTGACCTTCGTAGAGCGATGTCGTTCCCGCCGCGACATAGGCTTGTGCGCCGAGGCGAACGCTCTCCACCCGATCGGAGTACTTGAAGCGCGGCAGGTCGCGGAAAAGCGTGTACTCCAGGATCGGAACGAAATTTCTCTCCAGGAACACGCCCGTCGGCTCGCCGCGTGCATCCTTCACGATCTCGACGTTGGGTGGCGCGGACGAGTCGCGCGTCACGCCCGCGCGCCTGAGCGCCAGCGAGTTGGCAACCGACGGAAATGTACGGCGACTCCACCAGCCCCACACCGCACGAATGTAGACAGCGTGGTCGGGAGCGACGGCATCGAGATCATGCCGATTTGGAAAGCGGCCGTCGGCCAATTGCTCCGGGCGGCTGATGTATTCGTGCGGCGGCTCGCCCATTGGCATGAGCACGATCCACTCGCCGGCGGGTGTCGTCTGCGCCGCACGTTTGACGACCTCGACGATGGCGGCGACCGAGTGAAGGCCGGCAATGGGAATGCCGCCGCGCGCCTTGAGACCTTCCCGGTCCGCATGCGGATGCGCATCGAAAAACCCCGGCAGCACCGAACGGCCCGCGAGGTCGATGCGGCGCGTCGTGGGGGCGGCATCTTTGAGAAGCGCCGCGTCGTCGCCGACGGCCACCACGCGACCCGATCGCACCGACACGGCTTGCGCCAATCGTGAGCTACGATCCAGCGTGATGATCTTGCCGCCGTGCAGGATCAAATCAGGAGGAGGCATGCGCCGGCATTGTAGCTCATTTTCATTCGATCACCTCGTCGGCGAGCGCGAGCAACCTGTCCGGCACATCGAGGCCGAGCGCCTTGGCGGTCTTGAGGTTGAGCACGAATTCAAATTTGGCAGCCTGCATGACCGGCAGGTCGGCAGGCCTCTCGCCCTTGAGGATGCGTCCGGCGTAAATGCCGGCCTGGCGGTAGGCATCGGTGATGCTGGGCGCGTAGCTCATCAGACCACCGGCCACAGCAGCCTCGCGCCAAATATAACCTGCGGGCAGCGCATGGCGAGCTGACAGTGCGACCAGCTGCTCTCGACGGGAGTTGAAGAACGCGCCGGCACCGACGAGCAGCGCGCCGGCCCCTCGCTGGACGAACGTTGCAAAGGCCCTCTCAATGTCGCGGTCGCTGCCCACATCGAGAACCAGGAGTTGCTGCCCAATAGCTTGTGCCGCGGCCTGAACCTCTCGTCGCTCAGCCTCGGTATCAGGGCTGTTCGGATTCGCGAGCATGGCAATTGTTGTCGCTTTGGGAACGAGCTGGCGCAGCAGCTCGAGTCGCTTTGTCCCTAACACGGCGGTGAGAAAGCTCACGCCCGTGACGTTGCTACCCGGCCGGTTGAGACTGTCGACGAGGCCCAACGCGACCGGGTCACCCCCGACGGCAAACACGATCGGCACTGTTGTGGTTGCGGCCTTAGCTGCCAGCGCCGCAGGGGTGTTGCCCACAATCACGGCCGCTGGCCGTCGGATCAATTCAGCCACCAGCGCCGGCAACCGCCCAAGGTGATCTTCCGCCGAGCGGTATTCGATCGCGACGTTTTGGCCCTCGACGAAGCCGGCTTCCTTCAAGCCCTGGCGGAAGGCGGTCACAAGGTGCGCGGCGGCGGCGAGGGACGTGCTGCGGACAAACCCGACCACCGGCATCGCCGGCTGCTGCGCGCGCGCCGCGAGCGGCCACCCCGCCGCCGCGCCGCCGATGAGCGTGATGAACTCGCGCCGCTTCATGTGGGACATGGGCCTTCCTCGCGCCCAGCAGTGACCGCCGACGGCTCCTTGCGGTCGTTCTACCGCACTCTCACCTAGTCGCGGAGCGGCCGGCAAGTCCTTGGGACAGACCTGAATCGTTCTGAATCGAAGGGAGGCACAGCTCCTCCCAGAACGATAGCATACCAGGATGCGCCGGGAGGGATCGCTGCCCTGCGGGAGTCGGCCAGGGTGCGTCTATGGCTTGCTGGCAAGCACGATGTTGTACCCGTTGCCGAAGACGAAAACCTTCGACGTGCGCCAAATGATGCGTTCCAGCTCGACCATGGTGCGCATGCGCAGTCGAAACTTCCACAGCAGCAGGTGTTGAATGAAGTTGAAGGTTAGGCCCCATGCCCAGAACGGCAATTGCCGGTAACGGATCGGGTGGAAGCCCAGACGGCGCAGCTTGAAGACGAGCAGATTGGCGCCAAGGAAATTATAGCGCCAGTTCTCGAAGAAGGCGGTGACGCTGCGATAGTCATGCTCTCGACGACAAGCATCCAGCGATCCCGGTGAACGAATGAGCAGCCGCCCTCCCGGCTTGAGCGATCGCCAGCACCGCGCCAACCAGGCGTCGAGGTCCTTGGTATAGCCGATCGACTCGAACGCGTAGATCGCGTCGAAATGCTCGTCCGCCAGTTCGAGGCGATCGAAGTCGGAAACAACGACGCGGACACGACCGTTGAATTTCTCGAATTTGCGCCGGCAAATGTCCGCCTGGATCGTGGAATTCGTCACGCACACGATCTCGACGTTGCACTGGGTCGCGAGGTAGTCAGCGGCGGCACCGGATCCGCAACCGAGATCCAAGAAGCGCATCCCGTGTTGCACCGGCTTGAGAAGAGCATAGTCAGATTCATGAGGGTGGGTGAAGATCGCGCGCGGAAAAACGCACGTGCTGTAATTGTCGTTCTCGCTGCGATAGGCGCCGAACACGTCGTCGTATGTACGGTTCTCGTCATCGTGCTTCAGGAAGTCGTCGGCCTTTGGCGTCCACTCGACAAGTTGTCGCCGTTCGAACTCGTTGAGCGTATGACCAATATGGGTTGCATCCTTGGGATAGATGACGAGCAGGTAGAGGATGTAATGAAAGAGGTTATAAGCCGCGAACAACCCAAGGACGATCGCCGCTATTACGAGTAATGTCGAAACCACATCCACTGGTAGTTCCTGTAATCGTGCGGGGCGAGTGGCTTCTGCTTGTCTAGTGCAAAACGGCTACACCGAAAATCAATTCGTTGCCGGGAAAGTTGCATCCATCGTCGCTACCCGGCCGCTACGGCGAGACCGGGCTCCGCCCTCTTCCCCCGCCCACCGATAGCGACCGGCGGACGATGTCAAGGTCCGCGCGCGGCCCTGGCGCCCATCAGGCCCAGGACGAGCAACACTAGGAAGATGACGAGGAAGATGTAGAACAGGATGCGGGCCACGTCGGCGCTGGCGGCAGCGAGATTGGTGAAGCCGAATACGGCCGCGACCACCGACACCACCAGCATAATGAGGGCCCATTTCAGCAATGACATGGTCGTGTCCTTTCCGCCCGGTAACCGGCGGCCGGCTGTTTAGTTCCAAACGAGCACTTACGCTTCACTTCGAACAGCGGACTTAGGTTCGAGCCCACGTGCCTGTCGCGAGTGCCATGAGCGGAGCGGACCACCACAGACGCGACGCTATTGTTCGACTGCCGCGTTGGCGAGTCCAGTCATGCCGAAGAGCAGCGACGCCTACCGCTGCTCGGCAGACCACGCCGAGCAGATTTCAGCACTGTGCTGAATTTTTGCGGCTCAGCAATCAGAACCAGGGGCGGGAGCCGTAGGACCGGGGTGATGAGGGTGATGAGGGTGATGAGGCAAAGCCCCAAAATGGATTTTGTTGCTCTCTAACAACGGGGGCGGCGCGGCGAGCACTCGTCGATGCCTCTTGCTTCTTGGCCGCCTTTTTCGGCTCCTCCGCGACGCGGGGCTTCGTGACTACGGGGGCTCGTTCCCCTGTTGCCCGGATCGGAAACACCTCCGATGGGTCGGGTGGTACCCACGGGGAGTCCGCATAGCGCACGACGGTCTTGGGCGGCGGCCGATAGGCGGCCAGGCCGGCATTCGCGCTGACGGTCGGCTGCATGAACCAATAAAGACAGAGGAAAAAGAGGGCGTAGGTTGCAAGAATAAGTCCGACGGCGGTGGGCAGGCGGTAATCCGCCTCTCGCCACGCGCCCGGCGCCAAAGCATTTCCACGCAAAGACATGTCCCCTCCCCTCGACCGATTCATTAGTCGCCATGGCTGGCAGATAGGTTCAATTGGCCTGCAGATCGGACGGCTGCAAAAGGGGGAAATATAATGAGTGCTCCGGCGGAGGCGGCCGGCCGGCGTCTTTCATTCCGGCACAGGTGCGCCGGAACGGCTCTCCGACCGCTCCACCGGCTCGGCACGTGCAAACACTTCTTGCGCTGCGAGATCGGAGTCAGCCAACGCGCGAGCGGGATTGCCACCGTGAGCAGGCAAT
>CBFGVM010000349.1:0-4701 GCA_965652015.1 uncultured Alphaproteobacteria bacterium | reverse complement strand
GAATGCTTCGCTTTCGCCGAGCACCAGCAGATCGAGTCCGCGTGCGATCAGCGGCATGGCCAAACCCGCAGCCGCGAGGAACGGCGCGATAGCGCTCACTTTTGGCCAGGTTGCGCCGCTCAGCGAGCCGAGCATCCAGAAATTGATGTCACGCAACTGACGGTCGTCGGCGAGGAACACGAGCAGCCCGAGGCCGGCATTGGCCAGCGCGGCAATCGCCAGGCCACCGAGCAGGAGCATGGCAATCGAGGTGCGGCCCTCGTGGGCGGCAATGCGGTAGAGGATAATTGTCGAACCGAGCGCGCCGGTGAAAGCGGCGAACGGCAGTGCTTCGATTGGCAGGCTGCCACCGGCCGCCGCCACATATCGGTCGCCCGCGACAATTATCGCGGCGGCGGCGAGCGCCGCGCCGCCCGATACGCCGACCAGCGCGGGATCGGCGAGCGGGTTGCGGAACAGGCCCTGCATCACCCCGCCGCAGGCGGCCAGCAGGGCGCCGACGACGATTGCGAGTGCGATCCGCGGCAGCCTGATCGACCAAAGCACCAACCAGTCGCGTTCGACGAGTGCCGGATCGCCGGAGGCAAGGCCGAAAGCGGCAACGATGCGGCTGAGCGGGATACCCGCAGCGCCGATCGTTGCGGCGACGGCCGCCGCCACAACGAGAACGACCAACAACGCCGGCAATACCAGTATCCGCACCGGCCTGCGCCACGACCACTCGCCGGGAGGCGCGGCCGGCCTCGGTGTCACGGCTCGCGTCATTGCCGGCAACTCTCCGCCGTGCGTTCGGAGGGCATGCGCTCCCCGTCAATGGACGGATGAAGCGACGGATAGAGCGCAACCGCCAGGTCGCGCGCCGCGCGCGCGGTGCGTGGCCCGAAACCCAGGAGATAGAGGCCTTCCATCGAGATCAGCGCCTTCTTTTCGGCGGCCGGCGTGGTGGCGAAGGCCGGATGTTCGAATGCGGTCTGGGCGTCCAGTCGAAAGGAAGCGCGTTCCATGACCAGGACGGCGTCGGGCCGCGCAGCAATGATCGCCTCGTCGCTGATGAGCTTGTATCCGTCGTATTCGGTGATGGCGTTGCTGGCGCCCGCAAGGCGGATGATGCCGTGAGCAGCAGTCGCTCGTCCGGCCACCATCGGTCGCCTAGTCGTGAGCGAGAGGATGAACAAGACCTTGCGCGGCTGCCCCACCCGTGCGCGCAATGCGACCAAAGCGCCGAGGTCGGCCTCCACTGATTTCGCCAGGCATTCGCCGCGCGCGACGAACCCAGTCGCCTGCGCGATCAAGCGGATTTTCTCGACGATGCCCTCGCCGGTGAACCGGTCGGGGATCCGAACGAATGGAATCGATGCCGCTTCCAGCACGGCGATCGTTTCCTTCGGGCCGGAGCCGTCGGCGGCGAGGACGAGGGAGGGGCCGAGCGCAAGCACGCCC
Organism: uncultured Alphaproteobacteria bacterium; assembly: GCA_965652015.1. GTDB lineage: Bacteria > Pseudomonadota > Alphaproteobacteria > Rhizobiales > Xanthobacteraceae > VAZQ01. The sequence goes on along the minus strand of CBFGVM010000349.1, from coordinate 3,261 downwards.
TCGGGCGACAATTGCCGCATGTACCCCACATTGGGCTTTTCCGCGAGCGCACGCGGCGGATAGAGGCTCGTCGTGTCGACCGCGATGACCCGTTGCTCGAGGCCGAGCGCGTAGAGAATTTCCGTGACGGCTCCGCCCACCGACACGATTCGGGTGGCATCGGAGATCGCCACCGGGCGTCCGGTCGCATCCTTGACGGTGATGCCGCCGACGCTGCCGGGCGCGCTGAACCAAGCGACGGCAATGACCAAGCTCAATCGAACGAAGCTCTTTTCGATTGAGGTGTGACCCATGGGTCACGCTCACTTCGTCAAAATGAGCTTGTTTTGCGCGGTAAGCCGCAAGTGATACGCGTCGCCGCCGTGCAAAATCGTAATCTCGCGCGTGCCGACGAACAGGTCTCGACTGTCGAGCCGATTATTAGCGATCGACACGTGTCGCGCGGCGCTGGAGGATGTTCTGGCGTTCTCGCTGCCGGATGCGGGATTATCTGGATCATGTCCTGCACTCATCTTCGCTCTTCGCCCCACGTTACTTCGCAAATCTATGTTTTGGAAAGGTTTTAAACTGTATTACTTCAGCAATCATAAAGCTTAGACGTGATCTAAACTGTATAGTGCCAATGATTGACCTCAGTAATACAAATAATTTACATAGACAACATTCAGCCCGTCGACGCTTTGTCTGCGGGCAGGCCTAGCCAGCAAGCCTCCGCATCTGCGGTAGCCCGCCAGCCCCGGCCGAAACCAGGGGAATGGGGGGTGTCATGCTACATCGCAGTGCGAGCGCGCGCGCGCTCTTTGCCGGAGTTTCCGCGATCGCGTTGAGCGTCGCGGGCGGCGCGTCACCGGGGTTTGCGCAAGAGGTGGAGTTGGATCCGATTACGGTGGTATCGACCAAGCCGGTGCAGCGAGCGAGGGAAACGCCATCGCGGGGTACCCTTCGCCGCGTGCCGGTCGATCAACCTCAGCCGAGAGTTCAGCCGAGAGAGACACCGCCGGCGGAGGCCGCGGTTCAGGCGGCGCCGGTCACTGACCCCCAGCCAGCGACCGATACGCTGGGCGGCGTGAGCACCGTTCGCCAGGAACAGATCAATCGGATCATGCCCACCCGACCGGCGGACCTGCTCTACGGCATGCCGGGGGTCTACGCAGTGGAGCGGCCGGACGATCCGGGCACGTCAGTCAATATCCGCGGCTTGCAGGACTTTGGGCGCGTCAACGTCGTGGTCGATGGGGCGCGGCAGAACTTCCAGCGCACCGGCCACAATGCGAATGGCATCTTTTATCTCGAGCCGGAACTCATCAGCAGCATCGACGTCGTTCGCGGACCCGTCGCCAACATCTTCGGATCCGGCGCGATCGGCGGCGTCGCCTCGTTCCGCACCAAAGACGTCGAGGATGTCCTCAAAGTCGGCGAACGCTGGGCCGTGCTGACCCACGGCTTGGGCAGTTCGAACTTCGGCGGCGTCGGCACCGCCTTCGCTGCCGCACGCTTGACACCCGATGCCGAATTATTCACGGGCGGCACCTATCGCTCGCACGGGGATTACCGGGATGGCGAGGGCAATGTCGTGCCCAATACCGGCTATAACGTGCAGACCGGAGTGATGAAGGGAACGTTTCGCCCGGCGCTCGGTCATCAGGTCAAGGTCGGCTATATCGACTACGACGCGACCTACATCACGGGTCAGCCATTTCCGCCCGGCACTCCGCCCCCTCTGTCGTCGATTTATTCCACCGGCACGCGCAACGAGCTCGCGACCGCACGCTGGACTTATGCGCGGCCCGACGACCGCCTGTTCGACTTCGACGCGAGCGTCTATCGGAACAGGACCGCAACGGACCAAACCAAGATTGCGGGTACCGGCGATCCGTCGTCGGGGTTCATCGGCAATCTGCGCAACTTCACCATCAACACGACCGGTTTCGATGCCAACAACACCACCCGCTTCGATACCGGTCCGTGGGTGCAAAATGCCCTCAATATCGGCGCCGACAGCTTCCACGACCAGGTCGGCACGACCGGGTTCGGCACCATATTCACGCCGTCCGGCGAGCGAACGGTTTCCGGCAGCTTCGCGCAGATCAAGACGAATTGGCTCAACGCGATTGAGACCATCAGTGCCGTCCGCTACGACAAGTATTCGTTGTCGGGCGGCGGCGTCGGAACGGACGGTGACCGCCTGTCGCCGAAATTCACCGTCGGCTTGACGACAATTCGCGGCTTCACGCCTTACTTCATCTATGCAGAGGGCTATCGTGCCCCGGCTGTCACGGAAACGCTCATTGCCGGCATTCATCCCGCCGCGCCCCAATTCACGTTCCTGCCCAATCCGGACCTGAGACCCGAGATCGGCAAAAACAAGGAAGTCGGCATCAACCTGCGCTACGACAATGTCGCGAGCCCTGGTGACGCGTTCCGAGCCAAGATCAACGTCTTTCGCAACGACCTCCAGAATTTCATCGATCTGAAGTTTCTGGGGCCGCTGCAGGGGGCAGGAGGACAGCGGTGCCTCAACTTCAGGGTCTTCTTCTGCGAGCAATATCAAAACATCCCGACCGCATGGATCGAAGGCGCCGAGTTAGAGAGCAACTATGACGCCGGTTCGTGGTTCGCAGGCGTCGCGGCAACTCACTTGCGCGGACGCGATGCCACCAACAACCTGCCGCTCGCGACCATTCCGCCGGATCAGATCACCACTACGCTGGGCGCGCGGTTCCTGGACCGCAGGCTCACGGTGTCGGTGCGCTGGCAGGCGGTGGCTTCAAAGAATCCGGACAACATTCCTCCGGGTCCCGAGGCGCCGGTCGGCGCGTTGCAAGGTCCGCCGTGGGCCTACTTCCCAACGTCGGCGTTCAACCTGGTCAACCTCTACCTCGGCTACCAGATCAACCCCGATGCGCTGGCGTCATTATCGGTGGAAAATCTGCTCAATGAGCAATATTCGCGGTACCTCAGCGTCGCTCCGAGCCCAGGCCACGGGCTGAATTCGACGCCGCTGCCGTTCTTCAGTCCGGGAATTACGATCAGAGGCGCGCTGACGGTGCGGTTCAGCGATCTGGTGCTGTTCGGAGGATGACAGGCCATCGCCCTTGCATCATCGCCGCGACGGGCCAAGCTCGGGCACTTGGCCGTGTTAGTCGTCGGATCAGGACGCACAAGGCTTGCGTCGCGGGCATGGGTGACGGCAGTACTTCAACCGTCAACGAGGAGAAGCAAAGATGTTCATTGCCATGAACCGCTTCCGGGTGAAGAAGG
>CBFGVM010000348.1:0-4717 GCA_965652015.1 uncultured Alphaproteobacteria bacterium | reverse complement strand
TCTCGCCGTCAATCTCAGAACCGCCAAGGCGCTGGGCCTGGAGCTTTCGCCGACACTCATCGCCCGCGCCGACGAGGTGATCGAGTGAAACGCCCTCACGCGCGTTGAATAATAGCAACCGAGGATTGCTATTCCTTCCTCGTATTTCTCATCGCGTGTATCCCGTCCAGGTCGATTCAGAACGATTCAGATCTCCCCCAAGGACCTCGGGCGCGACTCTGGACACAATCGCGCCGGGCGATTACCGCCCCCGCCGGAGGATAAGCGAAAGTTGAGTTATATGACCAATACGTCTTTTCCGAGCAGTCACGGGTAGGCATGCGAAATGAGGCGGCGTGAATTTCTCACCTTCCTTGGTGGCGCGGCGGCCGCTTCGATCGAGCGGTCGGGGCCTGCGCGCGCGCAGCCGAAGATCCGGCGGCTCGGGGTTCTGTCCCAGGGCTCGATCCGCACCCACCCCACGCCGATGTTCCGCACGTTCCAGCACGGCCTGCGCGACCTGGGCTGGATAGAAGGGCATAACCTCGCCATTGAGTGGCGCTTCTCTGAAGGCAGCGCCGAGCCCTTGCCGAGGCTTGCCGCCGAACTCGTCGGCCTTCCGGTCGAGCTCATCGTGGCGAGCGCGACCCGGCCCGCGCTCGCGGCCAAAGAGGCCACCAGCACGATTCCCGTCGTATTCATTCAGGTCGCCGACCCGGTCGAATCCGGCATCGTCGCCAATCTCGCCCGCCCCGGCGGCAATGTCACCGGACTGGGCAGCATGGGTTCGGATTTGAGCGGGAAAAGATTGGAGCTGCTCAAGGAGGCACTACCGGGCGCATCGCGCGTGGCGGTGTTGTGGAATCAATCCACTCAGGGTAGCGCACTGGTACTTAGGGAATTGAAATGGGCCAGTAAGCAACTCGGACTTGAACTGAGAGACATCCCCGTCTCGGGCCCCGACGAATTCAGTTACGCGATCCAATCCGCCGCCCGCGGGCAGGCCGCGGCGATAATGCTCATCGATGACCCGGCCATCGCCTCGTATCGGCCGCAAATCATGTCATTGGCATCCGAGGCCGCGTTACCGCTCTTTTCGATATACGCCGAGTACGCGGACGAGGGCGGCCTCATGGCCTATGGGCCGAGCCTTCAGGCGATCTATTGGCGCGGCGCCACCTATGTGGACCGCATCCTCCGGGGTGCCAAGCCGAGCGATCTGCCGGTCGAGCAGCCCAGCGTTTTCGAATTGGTCATCAATCTACGGACGGCGAAGGCGCTCGGACTCGATTTGACCCCGACCCTGATTGCCCGCGCCAACAGAGTGATCGAGTGAAACGCCAACGGGTCCACATGACACAACTCCGCCCGGCCCTGGTAGAGTGGCCGGGATGAGGGTCGCGGATTTCATCAAGCGCAGTTTTGCCTCGCGCGGCCGCGCTGCCGCGGGCGAAGAGCTGCGCGGGGGCGCCGAAATTTCCGCTCCGAAAACCCGCCGGCGCTTGTTCACCAAATATGTCGCGTTGTTCGTTGCCGTGGTCTGCGTCGCCTTGCTCTCCAACGGCATTTTCGACGTGTTCTTCTATTATCAGGAGCACAAGACCTCGCTCATCCGCATCCAGCGCGAGCAGGCGGAAGCCGCCGCCGCCAAGATCGGGCAATTCATCAAGGAGATCGAGAGCCAGCTCGGCTGGACCACGCAGCTGCCCTGGTCAGCGGGCTCGATCGAGCAGCGCCGTTTCGATGCCTTGCGACTGTTGCGACAAGTCCCCGCCATCACCGAGCTCGCGCAACTCGACGCCACCGGCAAGGAGCGGCTGCGAGTGTCGCGGCTGGCCATGGACGTGGTCGCGAGCGGGGCCGACCTTTCCAGCGATCCCAAGTTCGTAGAAGCGGTGGCGCGCAAGGTCTATTACGGCCCGGTCTATTTCCGCCGCGAGTCCGAGCCGTATATGACGCTCGCCATCGCCGGTACGCGGCGCGACGCCGGCGTGAGTGTCGCCGAGGTCAATCTCAAGCTGATTTGGGACGTGGTCTCGCAGATCAAGGTGGGCGAACGCGGCCACGCCTATGTCGTCGACGCGCAGGGACGGCTCATCGCGCATCCCGACATCAGCCTCGTGCTGCGCAACACCGACATGTCCAAGCTCGCGCAAGTGCGGGCCGCGCGCGCCGGCGCATCCGGGGGCGCCGGCGCCGGCGATAATCCGGCGGAGACAGTGCAGGAAGCCGAGAACATTGAAGGGCGCAAGGTGCTCACCGCCTATGCCCCGGTGGCCCCGCTCGGCTGGCTCATGTTCGTCGAGTTGCCGGCCGAGGAGGCCTATGCACCGCTCTACGCGGCGCTGAAGCGGCTCGCCTTGGTGCTGCTTGGCGCGCTCGGTTTCGCCGTGCTCGCCGGGATGTTTCTCGCCGGCCGCATGGTCGGCCCGATCCAGGCGCTGCAGACCGGTGCGGCACGCATCGGCAGGGGCGATCTCTCCCAGCGCATCGCGATCAAGACCGGAGACGAGCTCGAGGCGCTCGCGGATCAGTTCAACGACATGGCCGGCCAGCTGCAGGAATCCTATTCCGGCCTGGAAAAGAAGGTCGAGCAGCGCACCCACGAACTGAGCGAATCGCTCGAGCAGCAAACCGCGACGTCCGAGGTCCTGCGCGTCATCTCAAGTTCGCCCGGCGATTTGAAGCCCGTGTTCGAGACCATGCTGGCGAACGCGACCCGGCTTTGCGAGGCAAAGTTCGGCTTCCTATGGCTGTCCGACGGGGATGGTTTCAGGGCGGTGGCGCTGCACGGCGTACCGCCTGCTCTCGCCGAAGATTATGAACGCGAGCCGGTTATTCACCCCGGCCCACAAATTCCTCTTGGCCGCCTCGCTGAGACAAGAGAAGTGATTCAAGTTGCCGACGTTAGGGAGGATCCGGGTTACCTCAAAGGGTATCAACCGATCGTCAGGCTGGCCGACGTCGGTGGCGCTCGCACTCTTCTTCTAGTGCCAATGCTCAAGGAGAACGTACTGGTCGGTGCTATTTCCATCTACCGCGAGGAGGTTTCGCCGTTCAGCGAGAAGCAGACCGAACTTGTCTCTAACTTCGCCAGCCAAGCCGTCATCGCCATCGAGAATGTTCGTCTGCTCACCGAGCTGCGCGCGAGAACCGACGAGCTCGGGCAATCGGTCGAGGAGCTGCGCGCGCTCGGCGAGGTCACGCAGGCGGTCAATTCCACCCTCGACTTGCAAACGGTGCTCTCCACCATCGTTTCCAAGGCTGTTCAGCTCTCCGACACCGATGCCGGATCGATCTACGTGCACGACGAGGCGCAGCAGGAGTTTCAGCTGCAGGCCAACTACGGCATGAGCGACGACTTGATTGCCGCGCTCAAGGACCACCATCTCGACATCTCCGTGTCCGTCGCCCGGACGGCGAAGCACGGCGAGCCGGTGCAGGTCGCTGACATGCGAGCGGAGCCGCCCGTTCCCGCGAACGAGCTGATGTTGCAGGCGGGCTATCGCGCGCGGCTGCTCGTGCCGCTGATGCGCTTCAACGAGGTCATGGGGGCGCTCGTGGTGCGGCGCAAGGCGCCCGGCGAGTTTTCCAAGAACACGATCGACCTCCTGCGCACCTTCGCTGCCCAGTCCGTGCTGGCGATCCAAAACGCGCGGCTGTTCCAGGAAATCGAGGAGAAGGGCCACCAGCTCGAACTGGCCAGCCAGCACAAGTCGCAGTTCGTGGCGAGCATGAGCCACGAGCTACGCACGCCGCTCAATGCCATCATCGGGTTGACCGAGATGATGGTCACCAACGCGGCGCGGTTCGGGACGGAAAAAGCTTCGGAGCCGCTCAAGCGCGTGCACCGCGCCGGCCAGCACCTGCTCGGCCTGATCAACCAGGTGCTCGACCTCTCCAAGATCGAAGCCGGCAAGCTCGAACTCAACCCCGAGTCCGTTAACTTGGCACCGCTGATCGACGAGGTCGTCGGCACCGCGCGCCAGCTGGCGCAGCAGAACAAGAACACCCTCGTCGTGGAGACGCAGGAGAAGCTTGGGATGTTGACCGTCGATCCCATGCGGCTGCGGCAGATCCTGCTCAATCTGTTGAGCAATGCCTGCAAGTTCACCACCCAAGGCGAGGTGAAGCTGCAGGTGCGCAAGGTCGCGGACGGCCGCAACTGGGTCGAATTCGCAGTCGCCGACACCGGCATCGGCATGACGGCGGAGCAGCAGGCCAAGCTGTTCGAGGAATTCACGCAGGCCGATTCCTCGACCGCGCGGCGCTACGGCGGCACCGGGCTGGGGCTTGCGATCACACGCAAGCTCGCGCGCATGATGGGCGGCGACGTGACCGTGCAAAGCGACCCCGGCAAGGGTTCGATCTTTAGCGTGCGCCTACCGGCCGGAGCCGACACCGCTGCAAGGAGCGCGGCCAACGGCGGCCGAGCACCCAGCAGCGACTGCGTGCTGGTCGTCGACGACGATGTCACCGCGCGGGAGCTCATTGCCGAACACCTCAAGGCCGAGGGGTTCGCCGTCGTGACTGCGGCGGGCGGTTTGGAGGGATTGAAGCTCGCCAAGGAGCTGCGGCCGATCGCCATCACCCTCGACGTGATGATGCCCGACCTCGACGGCTGGTCGGTCTTGGCGGCGCTGCGGCAAGACCCTGAACTTGCCGAGATTCCGGTCATCATGATCACGATCCTCGACGAGCATCGGCGCGGCGTAGCCCTCGGCGCGGCCGGCTATCT
>CBFGVM010000347.1:0-4720 GCA_965652015.1 uncultured Alphaproteobacteria bacterium | reverse complement strand
CATCATACCCGGCGATGCAGCCGATGCTCGATCCATAGCAGCAGCGCATTCGCGAGCGCGGCGAATGCAAACAGCACCACCGCAACCGTCATCATCTCCTCGGCCTGCAGCAGCTGCATCGCGTTGATGATCAGAAATCCCAATCCTTGCTTGGCGGCGAACATCTCGGCCAGAAGAACCCCGAGCAATGTCAAGGTGAAGCCTATCCGCAGACCTGCCACCACCTCCGGAAGCGTTGCCGGGAAAAGCACGGTGAGAATGGTCTGCCATCTCGAGAGGTGAAGCGTTCGCGCCGATTTCAGATAGACCGGCGGGATATTGCGGATCGCACCCATGGTCAGTAGCGCGACCGGCAGCACGCCGTGCATGGCGCCGAACGTCACCCGTCCCGACAGGCTGAGCCCGAAGATCAGCAGCACCACCGGATAAAGCGTCACCTTCGGTAGCGTGTAGAGCGAAATGAGGATCGGCTCGCCGACCGCCCCCGACAGTCGATGAATTCCCATCCACAGGCCGATCGCCAATCCAATCCCGTAGGACAAGATCAGCGCGTAGAAAAAGCAGACGAGCGTCGCCCAGGCGTTCTCGGCAAAACGGCCGCTCGGCACGAGCTTGGCGAAATAAGCCAGCGTCGGTACCGGACCGGGAAGCGCGGTCGCGCCGACGAGCTGATGCAGAGCCTGCCAGATCAGCAGCAGGACGATGAGAATGATCGCAGTGTCTGCGGCGCGCTTGCTCGCGATCATGGCTTGGCGATCCCGCGCCGCTCCGCCCAACGCTGATCGACCACGTGCAAGGCCATGTTGACGGCGGTCGCTACGATGATCAACAGCAGCATCAGTGCGTACATCTGCCGATTGTTGAAGTCGGAATAGGCATCGGAAATGACGCGCCCCAGCCCGGCCGGTGCAAGAATGAATTCGCTGGCAATGACGCCGATGAAAGCATAGCTGACCGCAAGCTTGACCCCGGTGAAGAGATGCGGCGCCGCCGCCGGCAACTTCAGGAGCAACGCCGTGGCGATCGTTCCCATGCGATGGACGCGCGCCACCTTGGTGAGCACTTGCGGCACGCGGTCGAGCCCGTTCAAGGTTGCAATGATCATCGCCACGATCGCGGTCGCCACCCCCATCAGCACGATCGGGACGACCGACAGTCCGAAGATGACGATCAGCACCGGGTAGAAAATGAAGATGGGCACCGCGTAATAGGTGGCAAAGAAGGGATCGAGCGATTGCCGCACGCGCGGCAGCGCGTGGATGACGAGGCCTAGCGCAAACCCCGCCACCACCGAAATCAAAGCCGCTAGGATGACGATGCCGAACGTGCGCACGATCTGGTTATTGGCCTCTCCCGAGATCAGGAGCGCGATCAGCGCATCGGCCATCTGCGAGGGCGGGATCACGACGCGATGATCGATCAGGCCGACGCGGCAGCAAAATTCGAGCAGACCGATCGCGATCACAAGGACGGCAATCCTGATCCAGCCGATCCGGCTCATCCGGCCATCACTCCGGAATGCCCGAGCGACTTGATGGATTCGCCGCGCAGATCGTCCCACAGTCGGCCGGTGATCTCGGCAAAGCCGGCTTCGCTGACGATCTTGCTGTCGCGCTCGCGCGGCCAGCCGGTCACGACGATGTCGAGGAAGCGGCCTGGACGAGCCGACATGGCACCGATGCGGTCCGCCAGCATCGCGGCCTCGTCCAGCGCATGCGTGATCAGGAGAATGGTGGCCCCGGTGCGCCGCCACAGCCGCAGCACTTCATCGCCCATCAAGAGCCTCGTCTGCGCATCGAGCGCCCCGAACGGCTCGTCGAGCAGAATGAGTCGCGGCTGCAGCACGAGCGTACGCGAGATGCAGACACGCTGGCGCATTCCGCCCGAAAGCTGCGCGGGAAAGGCGCGGGCGAAGTCGGTCAATCCCATGAAAGCGAGTGCATCGTCGACGCGGCGGCGGATCTCGGCGGCTGCCACGCCGTTGCGACGCAAACCGAATGCGGCGTTGTCCCACACCGTCAACCAGGGGAAGCTCGCGTCCTCCTGAAAGACGACTCCGATCCCGTCCGACACCTTGCCGCTGACCGCTCGTCCCTCGAAAGTGACGGTGCCGGCCGTGGGTTGCTGAAGTCCGGCGAGCACCTCGAGCAGCGTGGACTTGCCGCAGCCGGACGGACCGACCACGGCGAAAAACTCGCCGCGTTTGAGCTCGAGATCGATCGGTCCGAGCGCATGAACCGGCGGCGTGCCGGCAGCACCTGGATAGACCCGGGTCACACCCGAGAGCGAGGCGTGGATGTCCTCGTCTCGGGCCGTCATTTTTGCAGATCGGGAGGCAGGAACGAGCTGTCGACGATCTTGCCGAGGTCGACGTCCTTCTGCAGCATTCCCACGCCCTTCATCGCATGCACGGTCCGTTCGAGCAGCGGCATCTCAATGCGGCCCTCGCTCCAGAATTTCGTCTGCACGAGTTCCTTCACCATGACGGCGACGTCATTCCGAGGCAGCGGTTCGTAGATCTTCGAGAGTATCTCGATCGCCTCATCGGTTTGCTCGTAGATGAACTTGGTGCCCTCGCGCCGCGCCGCCTGGATCGCACGCAGCTTCTCCGGCCGCTCTTTGATAGCCTGCACGGTCGCCATCCCCACCTGCGAGGGAATCAGCGGCAAGTCTTGTGGACCGACGAGCACGCGATACTTGCTCTCGCCGCCGCGGCTGCGGAACAGAATGATCGGGATGGATGTCGCCTCCACAACCCCGTTTTCCAACGCCGTGAGCGCGCCGCTCAGGCTGCCGAGGGCCGTCATTTGCACGTCGCCCTGCTTGAGCCCGGCCTTCTCCATCACCAGCACGCCCATCATTTCGCCGAGCGACTTCGGATTGCTGATGCCGAACTTCTTGCCTTTGAGATCAGCGGGTGTTTTGAGCGGCGAATCGGGCATGACGATCAGCACCAGGTCGGCCAGCGATCGTGCCGTGATGCTCACGATCTTGACGTCCTGCCCCTGTTCGGCAGCGGCGATGACCGGGGCCGCCGTGACGTCGCCATAGCCCAGATCGCTTGCCATGGCGTTGCGCACCGAGTTGCCGCCGCCCGCGCCGGAGATGATGCCTGTGATGTCGATGCCGTGCTTCTTGAAGAAGCCCTTCTCGAGCGCGACCCCGTAGGGGGCGCCGGAAGGGTCATTCTTGTACTGGGTCACCAGGAGATCCGCAGCGTTGGCCGGCCAGGCCCAAGCAAGAGCAAGCGCTGTGGCGCCAATGATGCTCCTAAGGTTCATACCACGTCCTCCTTCAGGTAAGCTGCGCCCCCGCCTGCCGCGCATCCAGCGTAGCCCGTGCGACGGCTGCAGTATAATGGAAGGATTGACGCAGGAACGTTGGAAAGCCGCTAGAAGCGGCCAAGGAAATCGCCTCGCCATCCTAACATCATCCCGAACGTCCTCAATCGGCGTGGACCAGGGCATTCGGTAAGTCGGTGCAAGACAAGAGGGCATCTTTGCGGGCCTCATGATCACAGGGACAAAAGCGATGAAGGCTGCTTTTATTGAACAATTTGGCGGACCGGAAGTCCTGAAATACGGCGACTTGCCGGATCCTGTGGCCCAGCCGGGCGACGTCGTAATCGATGTGCATGCCGCCAGCGTGAACGCCGCGGATTGGAAGGCGCGTGCCGGCCAATATGCACAAGCGAAGTTTCCATTGATCCTGGGGCGCGATTTCTCCGGCGTGATCGGCTCCGTCGGCGAAGGCGTAACGGATCTCAGGGTTGGCGATTCTGCCTTCGGCGTTTGCGAAGCCGGACAGGAGGGCGCGTATGCCGAAAAGATCGCAGTGAAGGCTGCGATCGTGGCGAAGAAGCCTGACGGCCTATCGCACGTCGATGCGGCCGCCTTGGCGCTCACCGGTCTTACGGCGCTGAGCGCCGTCGAAGACACGTTGAAACTCAAGCCTGGCGAGACGATCCTCATTCAGGGCGGGGCGGGCGGAGTCGCGGGCGTCGCCATTCAACTCGCCAAGCATATCGGCGCCCGCGTCATCACGACCGCGAGCGCGCCGAATCACGATTATGTGCGCGGCCTCGGAGCCGATGAAATCATCGATTACAACGCGGTCGATTTCACTCGGGCCGTGAGGAATTGCGACGCTGTGTTCGACACCGTCGGCGGGGACGTTGCGCAGCGCTCGTTCGCGGTGCTCAAGCCGGGTGGTCGGGCGGCCTTTATCGCTTCCGGAGCGAACGCGCCGAAGCCGACACGCGATGACGTGGTCTCGCTGAGGCCTCCGGTCGGCCGTGCCCGCCGGCCGCTCGAACGTATCGTCGAGCTGTTCGAGGCAGGAGCCATACGTACACCTGAGATCAAGCTCTATCGCTTGTCCCAGGTGGCGGATGCTCATCGACTAAGCGAGTCGCGCCATTTCAAGGGCAAGCTCGTCTTCAAGGTGCGTTAGTGGGATCGCCGCCTCGTTGCACGGCCAATGCAAGCCATGGTCAGCGGCTATCGCGTCCGAATGCTTTCCCGAAAACCGTTTGCGCAGACCGCCCGGTGGATGTTCTTCGCTGAGAAAAGCAGTGGACAATTCGTTACGCGGCGCGATCGCGTCGAGAGCACCGCAGTCGACTCGATTGAGAGCGGCTATGATGAGCGCTGGGCCTGCGGCGCCAAGCCTATTGCACCCATGGATTGTTAGCTGCAATATGAATGCAAAGAACCGCCCA
>CBFGVM010000346.1:0-4739 GCA_965652015.1 uncultured Alphaproteobacteria bacterium | reverse complement strand
GCGCGGCTGATTTGCGTGAACGACATCTATGCGTTCGATCCCAATGCCAAGGTCAACCTCGACGATTTCGTCGACATCATCGGCCGCCATTTCAAGCAACCGAAAGAGGGTCTCGGCTTCGACAACACACCGTCGTCGCACATGTGGCGCACGCTGATGTGGCCGACGCGATTTCTGTAATCCGGCTCTTTACTCTCGTCGTCGTCCCCGCGAAGGCGGGGCCCATGACCATCGATCTCTGGAATATGAGTCCCCGCTTCCGCGAGGACGACGAACCACGCGGGCCAGAGGATTTGCGCCGCTTACTCGGTCCCCGCCAACCCCGCCTGCGTCACGACCTTGCCCCAGCGCGCGATCTCGGAGGCGATGAAGCGTTCCAGCTCTTCGGGCGAGGAGTTGCTGCCCGGAATCATGCCGAGCTTGATGATCTGCTGTTGAACGTCGGGCAAGACCAACACCTCGGCGAGTGCGGCTTGAAGCCTCCCCACGACCTCCTTCGGCGTGCCGGCCGGCACCGCGAACACGCCCCAGCCGGCGGCGTCGAATCCGGGAACGCCGGCCTCCGCGATCGGCGGGATGTCCGGCGCCGCCGGCAGACGGACTGCAGTCGATACGCCGAGCGCGCGGACCTTGCCTTCCCTGATCTGCGGCAGCGACGGCACGGTGTCGGAGAACAATAGCGGCACGTGGCCGGCGATGACGTCGGTCAGCGCCGGTGCGCTGCCTTTGTACGGAACGTGCGTCATCTCGATGCCGGTCATGCTCTTGAGCAGCTCGCCATAGAGATGATGGGGCGAGCCCGGCCCTCCCGACGCAAAGGACAGCTTGCCGGGATTGTTCTTGGCGTATTGCACGAGCTCCGCGACCGAGCGCACCGGCAAGGACGGATTGGCCACGAGCACGAATGGAATCTTGGCCCCGAGCGCGATCGGCACCAAATCCTTGATCGGGTCATAGGGCAGTTTCTTGTACATCGTGGCGCTGATGGCGAGCGATCCGCTGCCCGCCATCACCATGGTGTAGCCGTCGGGTGCGGCTTTGGCGCCCGCGGCGGTCCCGATCACCGAGCCCGCCCCCGGCCGATTCTCCACCACGACTGACTTGCCCAGCCGATCGGAGAGGGGCGATGCGACTGCGCGGCAGACCGCGTCGACCGCTCCGCCCGCCGGCCATGGCGCGATCAAGGTGATCTGTCGCGTGGGGTAATCCTGCGCCTGCGCGATCGACGCCGCCGCGGCGACGGCAACGCCGGCGAGAATGGGCAAGCAATAGCGTTTCATGGATTCCTCCCTGCGATCGTCCCCGCAAAAGCGGGGAGGCGAGTGGTTATGGGTCCCCGCAACGGGGTCCCCGCGACGTGAGGGTCGCGGGGTATCCCTCGCGGAGACGACGGTCATAAGTGTCCTATCCCTTCGCCGTGCGCACCATGCCCCAACGCATCACGGTGGCGCGCTCGAGCGAGCCGAAAATAAGCCGCTCGAAGAGGAAGCCGATGGCGCCGATCACGGCGAGCGCGGCGAGCATGACGTCGGCGTTCAAAAATTCCTTGGCGTCGAAAATCACCCACCCGAGTCCCCAGTCCGAGGCGGCGAGCATCTCGGCGCCGACGACGGCGATCCATGCCCGCAGGAACGCTTGCCGCAGCCCGGTGATGATGAAGGGCGAGGCGCCGGGAATGATCACCTTCCAGAACAGCGCCCGCTCGTCGGCACCCATCGCGCCTGCCGCACGCAGCCAGAGCGGATTGACGGCGCGAACCCCCGACCAGGCATTGAGCAGCATGGGAAACAGTGCGGCATAGAACACGATGAGGATAGCAACCGTATTGCCGAGCCCGAACCAGAGAATGAACACGGGCACCCAGGCCAGCGAGGGGATCGGCATCAGCGCACTGGCGAGCGGAAGAAAGAAATTCTCGACCGGGCGGAAGCGGCCCATCAGGATTCCGAGCGGCAGCGCGACGGCGACCGCAAGCGCGAGCCCGAACAGCACGCGGTACATGGTAAAGCCAGCGTGCTCGAGCATGGTGCCATCGAGGAGAAGGGCCCACAGCGTGCTCGCGATCTTCGGCAGCGTCGGCAACAGCGCCGCGGGAAAGACGCCGCTGCGTGCCACCGCCTCGTAACAGGCTGCGGCAATGAGCAGCGTGAGGCCAGCGCGATAAGCCGAGGTCGCGCGCTCCATCCCCGCTTTGGCGGCGGCGGTCACGACATCATCCCCCAGCGCACGACGGTGTATTGCTCGAGTCTCTGGAACACGAGCTTCTCCAGCGCGAGGCCGATCGCGCCGATGACGGCGACGCCGGCGAGCATCACGTCGGTGTTCAGAAACTCGCGCGCGCCGAAGATCATCCAGCCGAGTCCCCACGATACCGCGGCGAGCATCTCCACGCCGACCAGGATGCGCCAGGCCTGCGCCAAGCCCAGCCGCAGGCCGGTCAGCACGTAGGGCAGCGCGCCGGGTAGGATCACGCGCTGCAAGAGCCGTCGGTCATCTGCGCCCATCGCCTGTGCCGAGCGCACCCAGATTTCCTTGACCGCCTTCACTCCGGTCCAGGTGTTGAAGATGATCGGGAAGGCGGAGACGAAGGCGACGAGCAGCACCGCGCTCATGTTGCCGAGGCCGAACCAGAGCAGGAACAGCGGCGCATAGGCGAGGCCGGGGATCGGCGCGCCGATGCTGATGAGCGGCAGGAATATGTCTTCCGCGCGGCGTGAGCGCCCCATGGCGAACCCGACGGCAATCCCCGCCACCGCCGCCAGCGCAAAGCCGGCAAGCAGCCGCACGAGCGTGTCGAGCACGTGATGGGGCAACACGCCGTTAGCGGTGAGACGGATGAAGGCCGCCGCCACCTCCTCCAGCGGCGGAAATAGCTTGCGCGGAAAGACGCCGAGATGGGCGGCGATTTCCCAGGCGATCCCCACGACCAGGAACGGAAACGCGGTGCGTGCAATAACGCGCCACCGGCTCTCGCCATGTCGCGCAGCGGTCCCGACGGTGAGGACAGAGGCCGATGCAGCGGGAGCAAGGTCGGACATAAGCTCACGATAGTGCCGCTGCACCCTGTCCGACAAGCGAGCTTTCTCGTGTCCCGCCGACGCATGCGTGCCGCGCGCCGAGCACAATGGATTTACGCGCGGGCGGCTGTTACCACGACATCGTGTATGGGATGACCATTCTCTAGCGCATGCCGAAGCGCCTCGCCGCGGCCCTGACGATCATCGCGACACTCGCCGCCGGCGTCGCCGGGGGCTTCGCCGCGCGTTACGTGCATCTGCCGCTGCCGTGGATGCTCGGTGCGCTGTTCACCACGATGGCGCTCTCGCTTGCCGGCGCGCCGGTGCGGCTGATCCCCTGGGGGCGCCCGGCCGGAACGGTGGTGGTCGGCGCCTCGACCGGCCTTCAGTTCACTGCCGCCGTTGTCGCCAAGCTCGTCGCGCTGCTGCCGTTGATCATCGGCGCGGCGCTTTTCTCCACCATCATTGGGGCGATCGGCGGGCTCATTTACATGCGGCTCACCGGCATCGACCGGGTCACCGCGTTCTTCGCCACTGTCCCCGGGGGCGTCGTCGAAACCATGACCGTCGCCCCGTACTATGGCGGCCAGCTCGAGCCGATCATGGTCGCGCAGACGACGCGGGTCGCGCTGATCGTCGTCTTTGCGCCGTTTCTGGTGATTTCGTTCGCCGGCGCCGGCAGCACCAATCCGCTGCTCGCGGTTTCGGTGATGCCGTGGCTGCCGCTGCTTGGGCTTCTTGCAGTATCGGGCCTCGTCGCCACATTGCTCTCGCGCACGCGCTCGCCCAATGCCTGGCTGATGGCGCCGCTCTTCATCGCGGCTGCCGCCAGCCATCTCGGCTGGGTCGAGGGCCGCATGCCCGACGTGCTGCTGATCGCCGCGCAGGTGGTGATCGGCAGCGCGCTTGGCGCCCAGTTCAGGCCCGAGTTTCTCACCCGGCTGTTCAGGTTGCTGTTGGGCTCGTGCTTGGTCGTGCTGTTCGCGGCCGGCGCGATGGCCGCCTTCGCCGCGGCGATCGCCTGGCTATTTGCATATCCGGTGCCGACCATGGTGCTTGCCATGGCGCCCGCCGGCATCGCCGAGATGGTGCTCACCGGCAAGGTGCTGGGATTGGATGCCACGGTGATCGCCGGCTTCCAGCTCATGCGCATCATCATTGTGCTGATCTGGTGCCGCACCGCGCTCGTTCTGTTCAACCGGGCTGCCGATTGGGCATTCGGCAAGCCGTCCGGTCCACCCTTACCGTGAGCACGCGCCTAAGCCCTCATCCTGAGGAGCGCGCTTGAGAAGGTACAAGAGCGATAAACCGCAGGTGCGTGGCGCGCGTCTCGAAGGATGAGGGCGAGTGAGCGCGGCCTCATGCTTCGAGACGCATCGCAGCGCGACCGTGCTGCCGAAGCTGCACGACTTGCTCGCGCTGCGATGCTCCTCAGCATGAGGCCGAACCGGCCCGTGATCTGCCGTGACGACAAGCGTGTTTCTTCTGTGCTAGGGAGACCGCCGAACTCGGCCGGTGCGGATAAAGGAGAGTTGCAATGGTGGAGAACAAACAAAAGATCGGCTGGATCGGTGTAGGCCGCATGGGATTGCCCATGGCCGAACGCCTGCTCAAGGCCGGCTACGATCTCTCCATCTGGAACCGCACCCGGTCCAAGGCCGAGCCGTTGGCAAAGCTCGGCGGCAAGGTCGTCGACAATCTCATCGAGCTCAAGGACGTGGA
>CBFGVM010000345.1:0-4739 GCA_965652015.1 uncultured Alphaproteobacteria bacterium | reverse complement strand
CGGAATCGACGTCGTTACGAAACTGTTCGATCGCAAGAAGGATGACAAAGATCTGATTTCTGTCGGTCTGGCCGTTGGCTATTTCTACAATTTTCTCGATCTTATTTCCGATGTGATTAAACGGGACGAGGTCAAGCTACGCGAAAACCCCAACGACGGAGAGGGTCGGCATTTCGATGCCGACACGGTGGAACTGCAGGTCATTGTGCCGGGGCGATTGGACGTGGCTGCATATGACCGTTGCGAGCGCGATTTCAAGGCGACAAAAAAGAGTTTGATCTTCCTTCCGCAACAAAACCGATGGTACGGAATCAATTACAATCTCGTCGAGCGCGGCGACAAGCCGGGAATCATTATCGTAGATCTGGCGCGCCCTTTAATGTCGGTGAAGCGCTTTTACGAGGAGATCCTCGGCTACCCGACACACGAGGAGGCCAACGAAAAGTGGATCAAGGCACAACGGGCGGAAATCAGTGCCTTCGAGGAGACGTTGCGGCGGCTGCAAAAGCGCGGTTACGGCGCGCTCGTCAACCGATTGGATTTCCGAGAACGCGTCTAGACCGCAAGCAGCGGCATCGGACAGGCGGTACAAACCTTGTAGCCCGGATGAGCGTAGCGAAATCCGGGGATTCTTGGAGCGGGAAGACTGCCCCGCATATCGCTTCGCTCATGCAGGCTACACGCTTTGCCGCGCAGCCAGAGTAACCTTACATCGCAACCCCCGTGGCCCCGGCTCGGCTTAGCCCCAGTGCCAAAATGCGCTGGATCAGCGCCGGATAATCGAGCCCGTCGTGCTTGGCCGCCGAGGCGAACTCCTCGCTGCGCGCAATCTCGGCGTTGGGGTTGGCTTCGATATAGTAGGGAATGCCATCGGCGGAGAGGCGGAAATCGATGCGGGCATAACCGTCGAGGTCGAGCGTGCGGTAGATGCGCTTGGCGGCGCGCTTGACCGTTTCCGCGAGCTGCGGCGAGAGGTCCTTGGCCGGGCCCACGGCGATGTTGTGACGCTCCTGGTATTGCAGATCGTGCTTGACCTTCTCGGTGGCGATAAGGCGCGCGCCCTGCGGCATGCTGCCGAAGTCGAGCTCCCAGATCGGAAAGACACGCAACCGCTCATTGCCAAGCACGCCGACGTAAAGCTCGCGGCCCTCGATATATTGCTCGGCAATGGCCGCAGTGCCGATGCTTTCGTGGATGAACGTCACGCGCTCGGCGAACTTCTCATCGCTGTCCACCACCGACGCCTGCGAGATGCCCCAAGAGGCATCCTCATTTAGGCTCTTGACGATGAGCGGGAAGGCGAGCCGCGGCGGACGGCGGATTTTTCGCCGCAGCGGGAACACGGCAAAAGCCGGCAAGGGAATGCGGTGATAGATGAGAAGCTTCTTCGACAAGTCCTTGCCGCGCGCGAGCACCAGCCCGCGCGGATTGCAGCCGGTATAGGGGACCCGCAGCAATTCGAGGTAGCTCGCCACGTTCTGGTCGTAGACGGCTTCGCCGTGAAACTGCTCAAGCAGATTGAAAACGACGTCCGGCTTCCAACTCTCGATTTCGTCGCGGATCGGCTTGAGCTCGTTCTCGACGCCGAGCGGTCGCACCTCGTGGCCGGCAGCGCTCAGCGTGCTCACCACATCGTATTCCGTCTTCCATTCATTGATTTCCTGCTCGCTGTGCCCCTTGAGCGAATCGGGGGGCACCAGTTCCGGATGCACGAGCACCAGAACGCGCAGGCGCTTCATAACGCCAGCCACTGCCGTCGCGACGGACTGTAAAGCGAGTGCACCGTCTTCGCCGTCAGCAACACGATGAATTCCATTCTCAGCTGCCGCTCCGAGCCGACCGCACGCAGCTTCAGCTCGCGGCAGCGGCCGATCATATCATCGAAAACGGAGTCGAGCGTCAGCTCATACTCGCCCGTCCACTTCGAAACGATTTGCCTGATCTTCGCTCGATTGCGCCGCAGAAAAGCGGACGCCGTCGGCGAGTGGCGATGCCGCGCCTCGGCGGAGAAGATACGGCGAAGATCGCGGTCGTAGATCTTCGGATAATCGATGGCGTAGTGTGCCTGCTTCCTCTCGTAGTGGTCGGCCAGTGTCTGCGTGAGCTTGCTCAGCGGCTCGACGCGCAGGCGGCGCGTCACGACGGGCCTCTTCCCGGCGATCTCGGCCATCAGCTCGTCGACATATTCCAATTTCTTCAGCGCCGGCCATCGCGCATAGCGCCTGCGCCAGTTCGAGCGCGGCGTCAGCCACACCGCGAAGGTTTCGGCGAAATCTTCGTCCGGATGGCTCTGCGCGTACCACAGCGGCAAATGATTAACGTAACGGCGGCTCGCCGGGTTGGGGCGGTAGTATCTGGGGTAGCGCGTGGAGGACGGACCGAACAGCTCGCGCCAGCGCCGCCGGCGATGCAGCTGATAGGCCACTTGCACGACGTGCCCGGCTTCGTGCCGGAGAATGCGCATGCATTCGGGAACCGTGCCGCCTTCGACGTCGATGATCAGCTTGCGCTCGAGCCGCATCAGGCGGGGATGGGCGAGATAGAAGGGAATGGCGATGCCGGGCGTGTCGTCGGGGCTGAACCATTCGTTCGACATCCAGGCGTGCGGCCGGATGCGAAGTCCGCGCTCGGCGAGCTCGTCATAGAGGTTTTCCAGGCAGCGCTCGAGCCAGGTGCCCGCGATGCCGACCTTGAGGTCCTTGAAACGCAGCTTGAGAAGCTCGCTATCCGGCAATGAGACCCAGGGAAACCTACGTGGCATGGCGCTTCGAACCCACGAACAAGATGGCCTTTTCGCTATAGCCCATTGGCGAGCGGCAATTCACCATGGCGCACCTATAGGATCAACGCGGGCAGCGCGGTCGAGTTCGTGGCGCCCCGTCACGTTGACCCCTCCGCCGCCCGGGTGATAGGTACCGCCTCGTTTCGTGCGTGCCGAGGGATACGCCCGGGTCATGAAATTGCCGCCCTTCGCCTATGCATGCCCGACGACGCTGCCGGAAGCCGTTCAACTCCTCTCCTCGCGTGACGATGCCAAGCCCATCGCGGGCGGTCAAAGCCTCGTTCCGATGTTGGCGTTTCGCCTCGCCCAGCCGACGCTGCTCGTCGATCTTCGCAAGCTCTCCGATCTGCGTGGGATCAGGATTTCGGGGAAGGGCGTCACGCTCGGGGCCATGGTGCGCTGGCGCGATATCGAGGACGACGACCGGCTCGATACCGCACATCCGCTGCTCAAGGCCGCGATCGCGCATGTCGCGCACTACCAGGTCCGCAACCGCGGCACGGTCGGCGGCAGCCTGGCCCATGCCGATCCTGCCGCCGAAATGCCGGGGATCGCGATTACCTGCGATGCGGAAATTGCGGTGGTCGGAAAATCCGGCGCGCGCGTGATCCAGGCGGCCGATTTCTTCCAGGGAGCACTCACAACCGCGCTCGCGCCGGACGAAATCATCGTCGAGGTTCGCTTGCCCGCCTGGCCCAAAGGGCGTCGTTGGGGATTTGAAGAATTCGCCCGCAGGCGCGGCGATTTTGCCATGGCGGCGGCCGCCGTCTTCTACGACCAGAGCGCGGATGGCAAGGCGCGCAACGCGCATGTGGGCGTCATCGGCGTTGCCGACCGACCGCTGCGCCTGCCTTCGGTGGAAGACGTACTCAACGCACGAGTGATCGACCAAGCGGCCATCGCCGAGGCCGAAGCCGCCACTTGCGCCGCCGTCGACCCGCAGGACGATATTCACGCCAGCGCCGCCTATCGCCGCGCGCTGGCTGGAACCATGGTCGAGCGCGCGCTCAAGCGCGCGGCCGAACGACCTCAGCAGTGATTCTCCCATGTCGGTGCGATTTCGCGTCAACGGTCGAGAGGTCGAGGTCGACGTCGAGCCGCGGCTCACGCTGGCAGATTGTCTGCGCCACCATCTGCGGCTGACCGGCACCCATGTCGGCTGCGAGCACGGCGTATGCGGCGCCTGCACCGTTCTCGTCGATGGCGCCGCCGTGCGCTCCTGCCTGATGCTCGCAGTGCAGGCCGAGAGCGCCGAGGTGGTCACCGTCGAAGGCCTCTCCAGCGACGCCGAGCTCACGCCGCTGCAAAAATCCTTCCGTAAGCATCACGCGCTGCAATGCGGCTTCTGCACGCCCGGCATGATCACGACCGCGCATGCGCTGCTGAGCGAGGAGCCCAATTGTGACGCCGCGCGGGTGCGCGAGGTACTCTCGGGCAACCTCTGCCGCTGCACCGGCTACATTCCCATCGTCGAGGCCGTCCTCGAGGCGCGCGCTGCCTATCAGCCGAACGAGCGGGCGAGCGATCGCAGCGGAAACCGCGCATGAGAACCGTCAACTCGCTCATCGGCAGCCCGATCGAACGGCTCGAGGATCTCCGTTTTCTCCGCGGCCGCGGACAGTACGTCGATGATCTCGCGCGCCAGGACATGCTGCACGCGGCGATCCTGCGCAGCTCCGTTGCCCACGGCCGCGTCCGCGCGATTGACGTCGCGAGCGCGCGTGCATTAGCCGGCGTGCACAGCGTGATCACGGCCAAGGAGATCGGCAACCGCGTGCCGCGCGTTCCGATGCGGCTGCAGCCGCTGCCCAACTTCGAGCCATTCGGGCAGCCCGTCATCGCCGAGAGCAAAGTGCGTTACGTGGGCGAAGCCCTCGCGGTCGTGCTCGCCGACACCCCGGCTATTGCCGAGGACGCGCTCGGGCTGATCGAAATCGACATCGAGCCGTTGCCGCCG
>CBFGVM010000344.1:0-4771 GCA_965652015.1 uncultured Alphaproteobacteria bacterium | reverse complement strand
GGTAGGCGAGCGCCATGGCGCGCGCCTCCTCGATCCCGGCCAAGAACTGGGCGCAGTAGTCAAAGAGCCGGCCGAGCAGGCCGGAAGCGGTGCGGATCAGGGCGGAAAGTGCGAGCATGTCATCCAGTCAGTTGCCTTGAGGGAACCGTCGTCTGCCCTGTCATATATCCTGGTATACCAACGCTGTCACCGACACTTACCGCATAGCAGCAATACCGCCAGGCTGATGTGAAATTCAGGGCACGGTGCTCGGCCGCGTAGCGCGATCGTGGGCAAAGCGATACCCAAAGCCCACGATGCGTCGCGCCGCGACTCGCCCGGCGTCGCCGGCCGAGTACACTCGCCCGTGCCAATCAATCGATTCGTCCGGAACAACCGATGTCCGTCCGCCAACTCTCCGAAGGCATCGTCAACCGCATCGCGGCGGGCGAGGTGGTGGAGCGTCCCGCCAGCGTGGTCAAGGAGCTCGTCGAGAACGCGCTCGATGCCGGCGCCACGCGCATCGAGATCGTCACCGACGGCGGCGGACGCCGATCGATCCGCGTCAGCGACGACGGCGCCGGCATGACGCGCGAGGACTTGGCGCTGGCGGTGGAACGCCACGCCACCTCGAAACTTCCGGACGATGATCTGCTCGACATCCGCACGCTCGGCTTCCGCGGCGAGGCTTTACCTTCGATCGGCGCGGTGGCGCATCTTACCATCGCGACGCGCCACGCCGGCGCGGCGCACGGCTGGACCATCACCGTCGACGGCGGCCGCAAGAGCGACGTCAAGCCGGCGCCGCTTACCGAAGGCACGCGCGTCGAGGTGCGCGACCTTTTCTATGCGACGCCGGCGCGGCTCAAATTTCTCAAGAGCGACCGCAGCGAGGGCGAGGCGATCCGCGAGACGGTGCGCCGTCTGGCGATGAGCCGGCCCGATGTCGCCTTCACGCTCGCGGGCGAGGAGCGTGCGCCGGTCACCTGGCCGGCAGCGTTGCCCGGCGCGGCCGGACGGCTGGCGCGGCTTGCCGACATTTTGGGCGCGGAGTTTCGCGCCAATGCGGTCGAGGTGCGGGGCGGACACGGCCCGGTCGCGATCGAGGGCTTTGCCGCGCTACCCACGCTCAGCCGCGCCAATTCGCTCGGCCAATATCTGTTCGTCAACGGCCGCCCGGTCCGCGACAAGCTCCTCATCGGCGTGGTGCGCGCCGCCTATGCCGATTATCTGCCGCGCGACCGCCATCCCATCGTGGCGCTGTTCGTCGCGGTCGACCCGCGCGAGGTCGATGTCAACGTGCATCCGGCCAAGGCCGAGGTGCGCTTCCGCGACGGCGGCCTCGTGCGCAGCCTGCTCATCCGCGCACTGCAGGAGGCGCTCTCCCGCGAAGGCCAGCGCGCCGCGACGACCGGCGGCAGCGCCACCATTGCCGCGTTCCGGCCGGCGCTGCCGCGGCGCGGCGGCTGGGACTGGCGGCAGTCGCCGGCGCGGCCGATCGATCCGCGCGGCGTCCCGATGGCTGGGCCCAGATACGCGTCAGGTTTGGCGGAGGCGGCGCAGGCGGCGTTCGACGTCGGCGGTCCCGACGCACGCATCGATGTCGCCGCGCCCGAGCTGCTCGAGCGGCCGCTCGGCGCTGCCCGCGCGCAGGTGCACGAGACCTATATCGTGGCGCAGACGCGCGACGGCATCGTCATCGTCGATCAGCACGCCGCGCATGAACGCATCGTCTACGAGCGCCTGAAGGCGACGCTGGCAACCACCGGCATCGCGCGGCAGATCCTGCTCATTCCGGAGATCGTCGAGCTCGACGCGGCGGATGTCGAGCGGCTCATCGCGCGCACCGAGGAGCTCGCCCGCTATGGGCTTGCCATCGAGCCGTTCGGGCCGGGCGCGGTCGCGGTGCGCGAGACCCCGGCGCTGCTCGGCGAGATCGATGCCCGCGCGCTCCTGCGCGACCTTGCCGAGCACATGGCGGAATGGGACGAGGCGCTCCCGGTCGAGCGCCGCCTGATGCATGTTGCTTCCACCATGGCCTGCTACGGCTCGGTGCGCGCCGGCCGCCGGCTCAAGGGCGAGGAGATGAACGCGCTGCTGCGCGAAATGGAAACGACGCCCAATTCCGGCCAGTGCAACCACGGCCGGCCCACCTACGTGGAGCTTCGGCTCGCCGATATCGAGCGGTTGTTCGGGCGGCGGTAGTGCATTTTCATTTGTGCTTGATGCATCATCACGCCGCGGGCTCGGTGCATTCCCTCCCCCGCTTTCAGCCGAACTCGGGTTTACACGAATTCGGCCACGTATAACTGGCCGAAGTCGGATAAATCCTACTTCGGCTGTAGCGCTAGGGTGGGGGCATACAAAGATAGAGCGAGCGCGTTCACCCCCTCCCCTGCCGTCCCCCGCAAATTCATTTTGCTTTCAACTCTTGTTCTAAAATGTTGCTCAGCGCTTCAACGGCGGCTCGACATTCCGGGCGTTCCCACGCGGGTCGCTTGCGGTCCTCCCAACAATGGTCCCTACGGACGGCATTGAGCATTCTCAGCGTAATGGCGGTCGGGCGACATTCCGCTCGCTCAAAAATGGGGCTGTCCTTGCCGCCGCGCCAATTCATGCGGTACTGAGCTTCCGCCTGGCATTCCGCCAAACTGGAAAACGGAGGAAGCAATCGGAGGTCCGCCTTGTTTCGCAGAAACTCCCGTTGTTCTTGAATCAGTGCGCCGTCTTTGCGACGATAGGCGGTGTCGAGCCAATAGATTTCGGCCCTGGCAATCTCCTGGGCGATCCTCTCAGCAGCCTTGCTCGCCGTGTCTTCTTCACCCGTCCGGGCGGCTTTGCGGTCGTTGTTTGCTGCGTGAACAGATCCCGCAAATGCAAGAGCCAATGCAACGATTGTAAGGTAGCGCATCAGTCGATCCCTTCCGCAGCCGACGCACGCGTGCGGCGCTCTATTTGCTTTGGACCTTGCACCGCAGCTCGGTGATGTGGCTTTTCTGGTTGATGAAGCCCGTGGCGGTACCGTCGGTTCCGAGGTTGAGTTCGCCGTGGGCTTTCCAGGCCGCGAGGAAGCGAAACGAGAGTTTGCCGCCCTTGATCGGCGAGAAATAATACTGCTGGTCATAACTGGCGTCCTGCTCGCCGCTATCGGGATCGAACTCCGCGAGCAGGAAGGCACCGGGACGCGGTTTTACGTCCTTGCGCGAGCCGGGCTTGAAGATCTTCACGCCCCGGGCGGCTGTCTTCTCGTTCGGGCTGTCCTCCTCGTAGGACACCGTGGACTCGCATACGATCTGCTTGATTTTTTCGAGCTTAAGCACGGGAGCCGCATGGGCATGAGCGGCAGGGCCGATCAGTCCGCAGAGCATGATCGAAAGTCGTTTCATATTCTTCGCCGTCATCAAGACGTGATGCCGTCGCGGACTGCCAACAACCGAGATCGGCAGGGGCAATGCTCAGTACAACACAATACGCAGGCCCGCCAGTTCGCCTTGCTGGGCCGCGACAACGGCGGCCTTGATCCTGTCCGCCGCGAGCGCCAGTGTCCGACCCCGACAAGGAGATGTGCATGCCCAGGACAATGACCGCTGCTGCGGCGATGATGATCGCATTCGCCGCTCATGCCGCCGCGCAGGATTGGCCCACACGGCCGATCACGCTCATCGTTCCGTTTGCCGCCGGCGGCGGCATCGACGTGAGCGCGCGCATCCAGGCGCTGCGCATGGGCGAGCTGCTTGGCCAATCGATCGTGGTGGAAAACGTCGGGGCGGCCGCCGGCATGATCGGGGGCCAACGCGTCGCCAAGGCCGAGCCCGATGGTTACACGCTGCTCATCGGCAATTCCGGCACGCATGCGTACAACCAGACACTTTACAAGAAGCCGCTCTACAATGCCGTGACCGATTTTCAGCCGGTCGGAATCGTATCGGAATCGCCGCGCATCCTGATCGCGCGCAAGGATTTGCCCGCAAACAATCTGCAGGAGCTCCTCGCTTATCTGAAGGCGAACGAGAAAACGGCGCAATTCGCCTCCGCCGGCGTCGGCTCGGGGACGCACCTGCCCTGCGTGCTGTTCAATTTGGCAACCGGGCTCAACACCACGCACGTCCCTTATCGCGGTGAGGGACCGGCGATGCAGGACATCATCGGTGGCCGGGTCGACTATATGTGCACCACCATCCAGAGCGGCGCAGCACAGGCCAAACAAGGCACCGTGAAAGCCATTGCGGTGATGGCGGAGAAGCGAGCGCCGATTATTCCCGACCTCGCGACCACGGGCGAGCAAGGCTTGGCGGGCGTCGAGGCGAGCGTGTGGAACGCCTTCTTCTTCCCGAAAGGAACGCCGCAGCCGATCGTGCGCAAGCTCAACAAGGCGATGAGCGATATGCTCGACGATCCGGCGATCCGCAAGCGCCTCGAGGAGCTCGGCCTCGAGATCGTTCCGCCCGAACGCCGCAGCGCAGAATATCTCGCCAAGTTCCTGCCGCAGGAGATCGAGCGCTGGGCCAAGCCCATCCGCGAGGCCGGCATCAGCGCGGATTGAAATCGTCGCCGGCGCGAGGCCAGAGTCTCTGCCGCCGAATTACGATGGGCGGCGCCACATCGTTCCCTCCCCCGCTTGCAGTCGAACTCCGGTTTACCCGAGTTCGACCACTTGATTGATCGGCCGAAGTCGGAAACATCCGACTTAGGCTGGAGGGACAGGGAGGGGGCACGCGATACGAGAGAGGCTCAATATGAGGGAGCAGTTAGGGTCACCCCCTCCCCACCCCTCCCCCGCAAGCGGGGGAGG
>CBFGVM010000343.1:0-4816 GCA_965652015.1 uncultured Alphaproteobacteria bacterium | reverse complement strand
TCACTTGAACAGCGGCGTGCCCGGGATGAAGGCGTCGAACGCGGCCAAGGCCTGGATGCGGAACCGATCCTGCTCCATCAACAGCTCGTGGCGCGCGCCCGGCACGATGAGATGTGAGCCGGAGCGCAGCCACACCGCGAACTCGCCGATGGCAGCGGTCGATACGATGCCGTCCATCCCCGCTGCAATGATCAGGATCGGTTGCCGGATGCGTCCCGCGTAGTTGGAATGCCACAGCTCGGCCATCGCCCGAAACGCGGCGTCGCACCAGGCGACCGTCGGCGAACCGACCACCAGCTCCGGCTCAGCCTCGAGAACCGCGATGTTGCGGGCGTAGCGCACCGGATCGGACGTGAGCAGGTTATCCTTGAAAGGACGCTGCATGATCGCCGTTGGGCTGCCGCCGGGAACGTAGAGGGAGCCGAGTCCGAGCGAACGCATCGTTCTCACGATGATGCGGTTGAAGGAGGACCGGCGACCCGGCAGCGCGATCATCGGCGCGAGCAGCACCATGCGATCGAACCAGCGATGTCCGGCATGGGCGGCGCGCAGCAGAATCGTTGCGCCCATCGACTGGCCGAGCGCGAACAACGGCGGCGGGCAGTCGGGAAGGACGATTTCGTTGATGAAGGTCTCGAGATCGATCTGGTATTGCGCGAAATTGCGCACGTAGCCCTTGCGCGGGTTGCGCAGCGCCCGATCCGACAGTCCTTGTCCGCGCCAGTCGAGGGTCGCGACCGCGAAGCCCCGGGCGCGCAGATCGCGCACGGTCTCGAAATACTTCTCGATGAATTCGGAGCGCCCTGGAAACAAGCACACGGTGCCCTTGCGCCCCGGTGGCGGTGCCCAGCGCGCGAAACGCAGCGAGACGCCGTCGGGCGTCTTGAAGGTTCCGGCGACGACGTCGTCCGGCACCGGGTTGGCGGGAATGGAAACGAGGGTCATGACCTGGCGGGAATCTCGCGCGCCCGCCTTATAGCAGGGCGGCGGCTCTCCTCAATCGGGGCGGGAACGGCGGCCGCCGGGAACTTCAGGGAAACTGGCATATTCCCAGGTGCTTAATGCCTTGCGCGGGCCGGGATCGATCCCCATATGCGGTTCGCGCAGGCCCTTCGGGCTGCGCAAAAAGCAACCGGTCCGGCCCTTTGGGCGGATCACTCGCATTTCGCTCAACAACGAGGTTATGCCATGCGAACTTTCGATCTTGCTCCCCTCTATCGTTCGACCGTCGGTTTCGACCGGCTGTTCTCCATGCTCGACGGCTTCGAGGCCGCTCCGGGTTATCCGCCCTACAACATCGAGCGGACCGGCGAGAACGCCTATCGCATCTCGGTGGCTGTCGCCGGCTTCGGCGAGAACGAGCTTTCGATCGAAGCGAAGGAAAACAAGCTGACGATCAAAGGCGAGAAACAGACGAAGGACGAGAAGAACAGCGACGAGGTGCTCTATCAGGGCATCGCGGCTCGCGCGTTCGAGCGCGTCTTCCAGCTTGCCGACTACGTCCAGGTGAAGGGCGCGACCCTCGAGAATGGACTCCTGCACGTCGATCTCGTGCGCGAGATTCCCGAGGCGAAGAAGCCGCGCCAGATCCCGATCGGCAACGGCCAGACGAAGGTGGTCGAAGCCAAGGCTGCGTAAGCCGTCAGTTCGATCGAAGGGAGCGCCCCGGTTTTCCGGGGCGCTTTCATTTTGGGATCACTCGTAGTCGTAAGGTCCGGAGGGCGGCGCGCCAGTCGTTGGCGCGGTCGACTCGGTGGACGCTACTTTCGGCCGCGGCCGCGGCAGCGGCGGACCGACCTGTGCAGCGGGATCTTGCGGGACACTCACCCGGGGACCGGCCGGCAGCCCACCCGCCCCGCGGCCGATCGGCGTGAAATCGTCGAACTCACCATCGGGAACCATCGCCATCGGCCGCGGCGGTCGGCCGAACGGCGGCCGCATCAGCGGCATGGCGTAGCGCGGCCCGCTCACGGGGATCACTTTGACGATCCGGCCCATATACGCATTCACGACCACCTGGACCTCTTCACCGGCGGGATCGACGGCGCGCAAGGCATAAGCCGGTCCCTGACGAACAGGGCGCCCAATCGGGTCGAGCCCGGTCGAGCGCACGATGGTCACGATCTCATGGGGTGGTAACGCCCCATCGCCGGGGTAGACCGTGCCCGGGTATGGAGGCGGAACTTGCGTTAGCCCCGGTTGCGCCGCGAGCAGCGCGAATGCAGTCACGCTCGCGCAAAATAGAATTCGGTGTTTCACGACACGATCCCCGATCCCAATACCGCCGTTCGAGCCATGGTCAGGCAGAGCAGCTATCCATTTGCCCTCAAGGATAGCCGGGAATAGGGCGTCGCTTGGGCGCCGGCATGGCATCAAGACGCAGATGCGATCGCCACAAAGCGGTCGACCTCATCAACGTTGGTCGCAAACGAGGTGACGAGCCGCACGAGCTTGTGGTCGCCCTTGCAATTAACTCCGTTCGCAAGGGAACCGGTCGTCCATGGATAGTAGATTGCGCCCGCCGACTTGAGCCGTTCGTCGGCGCGCGACGGCAACGCGACGAACACCTCGTTCGCTTCCACCGGCCACACCGGGACGAGGTCCGCCGCGGCAAGTCCCGCTGCAAGCCGATCCGCCATGGCATTGGCGTGGCGTGCAAGCTTGAGCCACAGATCGTGGGCGAGATAGGCCTCGATCTGCGCGGCAAGAAAGCGATGCTTGGAGAGGAGATGGCCGCCGCGCTTGCGCCGCTCCGGCATATTTGCGCCCTGCGCGCGGTCGAAGAACAGCACGGCTTCCGCGGCCAGCGCGCCGCCCTTGGTCGCTCCGAACGAGAGCACGTCGACGCCCGCCATCCAGGTCGCCTGCGCCGGCGATGCATTCAAGCGCGCGAGGGCGTTGGCGATGCGCGCGCCGTCCATGTGCACCAACATCCCGCACCCATGGGCGATCTCGGCGAGCTCGCGGATCTCATCCGGCCGATAGATGGTGCCGGCCTCGGTTGCCTGCGAGAGCGACAGTACCGTTGGGCTGACATGATGCGGGCCGCCCCACTGTCCTGCATCAAGCGCGCGCTGCAAAGTGGCGGGCGCAATCTTGCCGGCTTCGCCCGCAAGCCCGACGAGCTTTAGCCCGCCGCCGTAGAATTCAGGCGCGCCGCATTCGTCCGTCGCAATGTGCGCCTCCGCATGGCAGAGCACGGCCCCCCAAGGCGGGCTCAGGTGGGCGAGCGCGAGCGCGTTGGCTGCTGTTCCAGTGGGCACCAGGAACACGGCGGCCTCACGCGCGAAAAGCTCAGCGAAGCGCTCCTCGACCCGTCTGGTCCAGGCGTCGCGGCCGTAGGCCAGCGCGGCACCCTCATTCGCCCGCGAGATAGCGGCGAGAATTTCCGGCGCGATCCCGGCCGCGTTGTCGCTTGCGAAATTCATACGCTCTCTCGGCCTGCCGCGCCCGCAAGCGGGTATGTCGCCGCCGGCAACGCTAGCTCATCATGCGGGGCTGCGAAGCGAGCACGAAATGCTATTCGCCGACCGCAAAATGATCTGCCCCCAATCCGTTGTCATTTTTGGCGCTCGGCCGGGAAACTTTCGCACGCAAAGCGATTTTCTCGATAGGCGAACCCTTGCCTTCGTGATTAGAATTTGGCAAGGTCAAGTAGGTCAGTATTACTGTCCCAGTTGGGGCCGGTGTTCTCGGGCGGTTTTGTCACACGGCCGACATCGGACGGTGAGAAGCGGGCCATCGCGCGTTCGCGGGGCTGCCTAACACGAGCGGCCGTGCGCCTCAGCCAAGCGCGATAGCGAAAAGGCCGCCAATGACCAGCGGTGCCCTTGAGGCCGTGACGCCGATCGGCGCTGCGGGGGCGAAAGATGCGCCGAGAGGCAAACGCGTCCGGGGCGTTTGCGCCGGGTGAGACGCGAGGACGACATGGGCGCGGCAGGCAAGCGCGCAAGGGAAGCAGGGACTGCGCAGCGCAAGCACGCGCTCCCGCATGGCGGTAGCGCGGCTGCGGGCCTGCCGCGGGCGGCTGGCCTTTACGATCCTGCGCTCGAGAAGGATTCCTGCGGCGTTGGCTTCATTGCCGACATCAAAGGCAGAAGATCGCACAAACTCATCGAAGACGCGCTCGCCATCCTCTGCAATCTCGAGCATCGTGGCGCCGTAGGCGCCGATCCGCGCGCCGGCGACGGCGCCGGCATTCTGGTGCAGATCCCGCACAAGTTCTTCGCCAAGAAGGCAGAGCGGCTCGGATTTAGCTTGCCCAAGCCCGGCGAGTATGCGGTCGGCGCGCTGTTCATGCCGCGCGATCCGGACTGGCGGCAGGTGATCCGCGACATCTATTCCCAGATGATCAAGCGCGAGGGCATGACGCTCTTGGGCTGGCGGGAGGTGCCCACGGACAACTCCACGCTCGGCGAGTCGGTGAAGCCGACCGAGCCCGTGCATCTGCAGGTGTTCATCGGCCGCGGCAAGAAGATCAAGAACGACACGGAGTTCGAGCGGCGCCTCTACATCCTGCGCAAGTCGATCTCGAATGCGATTTATACGCGCAAGGAGCGCAGACTTTCCGGCTATTACCCGGTGTCCATCTCCTGCCGCACCGTCGTTTACAAGGGCATGTTCCTGGCCGATCAGCTCTGCACCTACTATCCCGATCTTCACGACAAGAATTTCGAGAGCGCGCTCGCGCTCGTGCACCAGCGTTTCTCCACGAATACGTTCCCGACGTGGTCGCTCGCCCATCCCTACCGGATGATCGCGCACAACGGCGAGATCAACACGCTGCGCGGCAACGTCAATTGGATGGCGGCGCGGC
>CBFGVM010000342.1:0-4826 GCA_965652015.1 uncultured Alphaproteobacteria bacterium | reverse complement strand
GGATATGGATATGAGCGTCACCGTGGGCGCGGCGCGTGAACCGCAACCTGCGAAAGCTGAGGCACAAAAGGTTACGCGCGGAGCCAACTCCAGCGATCTCGATGCCTGGCTCGAGAAGGTCGAGGCGCTCGGCGAGCTCAAGCGCATCACCGCCGAAGTCGACCCCGATCTCGAAGCGGCGACGATCACCTACCTCGTCGGCAGCGAGAAGTCGCCCGCGCTCCTGTTCGAGAACATCAAGGGCCATCCCGGCCATCGCGCGCTCTACAACATGATTGGATGCAATCTGTCGCGGTTCTGCCTGATGATCGGCGAGCAGCCGGTCGACCATCCACTCAAGGCGGTGCGAATCCTGCAGCAAAAGCTCGGCCGGAAAATGCCGCCCAAGGAGGTTTCGGCCGACCAAGCGATCTGCAACCAGAACATCGTCGAGGGAGACGACATCGATATACGCATCTTTCCGGCGCAACGCATGTGGCCGCTCGATGGCGGCATGTATCTCGGCACCGGAGATGCGGTCATCACCAAGGATCCGGAAACCGGACGTATCAATGTCGGCACCTACCGGATGATGATCAAAGGGCCGCGTGAGGTCGGCGTCTATACCTCGCCGGGCAAGGACGCGACCATCGATCGCGAGAAATGGTGGAAGATGGGCAAGCCGATGCCCATCGCCGCCGCTTATGGCATCGATCCGTTGCTGTTTCTGGTTGCCGCAACCAGCCTGCCGAAGACCGAGTGCGAATACGATTATTATTCCGGCATCAATGGCGCACCGATCGAGGTGTTCACCAGTGACCTCACCGGACTGCCGCTGCCGGCGCGCGCCGAGATCGTGCTCGAAGGCTTTCTCTATCCGGACGAGACCTTCGCCGAAGGACCGTTCGGCGAGTTTACCGGCTATTACGGCCGCCCGAGCGGCGCGACGCCGTTCATGCGGGTCGAGCGCATTCGTTACCGCGACAATCCAACCTTGACCTGCGCCTTGATGGCGGACGGCGCGGCGAATGAAGCGGGGCTGTTTTGGGCGGCCTTGCGTTCCGCCGGCATCTGGGCCGACCTGCAGAAACTCGGCGTGCCGGGGATCAAGGGCGTGTGGTCGATTCCCGAGGCCGCGGGTTGGGGCATCACCGTGGTCTCGATCAAGCAGATGTATGCCGGCCATGCAGCGCAGGTGATGGCGCTCGCCGCGCAATGCACGGCCGGCGCTTATTTCGGAAAATACGTGATCGTCGTCGACGACGACGTCGATCCGACCAACGTCAGCCAGGTGCTGTGGGCGATGGCGACGCGCTCACGCCCGGCGCAGTCGATCGACATCCTGCGCGAGACCTGGAGCACTTATCTCGATCCCAGCCTCAACCCGCCGGAGATCAGGCCCTGGGGGTCGAAGTGCCTGATCAATGCCTGCATGGATTATCGCTTCATCAAGACGTTCTCCAAGCGCACCAAATTATCCAAGCAGGCTTACGAGAACGTCGTGGCGAGGTGGCAGGAGCTGGGACTGAGCGGAACGCCCCCCGCGATCTCCGTGTTTGAGGAAGAGAAGTTCCCGGACAGTGTGACTTAGCCGGCGCCGCGGTTGCGCGCGGCGGGGCTGAATAGGTCAAATAATTCCTTCTTCTGCGCATCGCCGGCCATCAGCAACGCGTGCCCAGCCGAAACGAGAAAGATCGATGGTCTGATAGCTCCCGTCCAGGATCAGTTCCGCTATTGCTCTGCCGCAGCCTGGGGCATGCATCAGGCCATGCCCGGAAAATCCCGCCATGAGATAAAAATTGTCGAGCTTTCCAGTCCAGGAACCGATGATGGGTGTGGCGTCAAACTCGTTCTGGTCATAGAGCCCCGCCATCGCATTCTTTTCTTTGGTGCGCTCGAACTGGGGGAAGCGAGCGGCCAACGCTGGCCACACGACCTGCTGGAAATAGCCGTGGTCGATTTCGAAGTTGTACCCTCTCGGCTCGTCGAGGCTTGGTACGCCTCCGGAGTATCCTTTTCCCTCCGGGCGAAATGCCAGCCGATGGACATCCTTGATGTAGGGCAGCGGCTCGATCTCTTCCGCCGTTTCGAAGTAATGCTCATAGCGTCGCATCGGTTCGATCGGAATCGTCCACGCCGCCATTGCGCAGATCTCTTTTGCCCACGGGCCTGCAGCGTTGATGATCACATCAGCGTGTATCGTCTGACCGGATTTCAGAATAATTGCTCGAACCCGTCGTCGGTCGACATCTAACCCGACGACTTCGTCATTGACGTACTCCGCACCCAGTGCCCCGGCTTTCTTTCGCAAACCCTGCAGCACCCCATACGGATCGAGCCAACCGTCCTCGGGTGAAAGGACGCCGGCACCAAGGTCGTCTACGTTCATTGACGGAAACCGGTCCTTCAGGCCCTTTCGATCCAACCATTCGACATGCACTCCATTCGCCTTTTGCGTTTCAAAGTTACGTTCGAGCACGCGCACGGCTGCTGGGGGAGCGATGAAAAGGTAGCCGCCCTTTCGGAAGTTGATCGCGGCAGGCTCTCCGTTAACCGCCATCTCCGAGTCGAAGCGCTCAAAGAATGGAATGCTATAATTTGAGAGGGCGATATTCTCGGGGAGAGAAAAGAGTCTCCGTACGCCACCCGATGCGCGCGGCGTCGACGCCAGCTGATAGCTCGTGTCGCGCTCAATGAC
Source organism: uncultured Alphaproteobacteria bacterium (assembly GCA_965652015.1). Lineage (GTDB taxonomy): Bacteria > Pseudomonadota > Alphaproteobacteria > Rhizobiales > Xanthobacteraceae > VAZQ01. Next base: position 2,149 of record CBFGVM010000342.1, on the reverse strand, counting down.
AGCGATACGACCCGCGCGAGGACGGCTTCTCAGAAAGTAGGCGGCGGCGGCTCCGATTGCACCACCGCCGATGATCGCGACGTCGACACGCACGGCTCACCTTGCTGCCGCCATGAGCGGATGGAATACGCCAACGACTTCAGAACAGCGTAGGGCGCAATAAGCGAAGCGCATTGGGCCATCTTGAGGTTCACGTGCAGTTCGTATCGCGTCGGCTGCTCGAGCTCTTTTTCATGGCGCAAGGATCCTCAAGCGCCTCACTCCGGTCTGATATTCGCGAACTTGATCACCTTCGCCCACCGCTCGGTCTCCTCAGCGATGAGCTTGCGGAATTCCGCAGGTGACATCATCAGAACCGGGCTGCCTAGGTTCTCGAGCCGCCCCTTGATCTTCGGATCAGCGAGCGCGGCGTTGACCTCGCGGTTGAGCAGATCGACGATTTCCCTCGGCGTATGGGCAGGCCCGCCAATTCCGGACCAGCCGCCCCCCACATAACCTGGCACCGACTCACCGATGGTCGGGACATCAGGCAGGACCGGCGAGCGCGTCGCGGGCGTGACTGCAAGCGCACGAATCCTGCCAGCCCTGATGTGCTCGATCGACGAGGGCAGATTGTCGAACATGACCTGGACCTGTCCGCTCATGAGGTCGGTCAGCGCCGGCACCGAGCCGCGGTACGGCACATGCAGCATGTTCACGCCGGTCATCATCTTGAACATCTCGCCGGCGACATGACCGGCACTTCCAATTCCCGGTGACGCCATGCTGAGCTTGCCGGGATCGGCCTTCGCAAAGGCGATGAGGTCGGGGACGGTCTTCACCGGCAACGAATTATTGACGTTGAGAACCTGATAGCCGCGGCCAAAGGTGGCGATCGGAGCAATTTCGCGGGCGAAATCGACGGTGCCATAGAGCGTGGTGTTAATCACGTTGTTCGACGAAACGATCAGAAGCGTGTAACCGTCCGCTGGAGAGCGAGCCACCATTTCGGTAGCGACATTGGCGGCAGCACCCGGCCGGTTCTCGACGATGAATGTCTGACCGAGCCGCTGCTGCAGCCATTCCGCCATCAGGCGCGCGGAGATGTCGATTGCCTGTCCCGGGGGAAAGCCGACGACGATGCGCACCATCCGGCTTGGATAGCCTTGTGCATTCGCAATATGCGAGATGGCCGGCAGCGCGGCAGCACCAGCTGCTAGGTGTAGAAGTCGGCGACGTGGAAGTATCATGCGCTCCTCTCTCTGGCGTAGTGGATAGGAGTGTCATAGGTCGCAAGCGGACGTCGATCCGTACTGCGGGTGAACGGGGAGAACGCGCCCGACAACAACGCGCCCGCACCGCGCTCACCCTACGCACTGTGCGGCGGATGCGCAGCTCGATGGTACACCGGCTCACACGCCTTAGTTGCGCGCTCCATTGTTAAAAACAATCGGAAACAATGGATCGCCGAGGGCGACTCCTTTCTGCGACCAGCGGTTGTCTTCCCGACGGCTCGGGCTTGAGGGATCAGCTTTCATCCCGCCTTTTCCAGCGAACGTGCACAAACGTGTCGTCGGGGCGTGCCCGTCCTGCGGCAATCATGCGATCCCGCTTGGCTTCGATATCCGTGGGTGTGTCGCGGGCGTTGACCCACAGCAGATGCGTGCGGGGCTGGCGGGCAGGACTTTTCGTCAACTTTGTCAGCCAATTCTCGGGCAGCCGCATGGGCGCATGCCTCAGACGGTCGCATCGCCGCATGCCGCGGCAGCCGGCGAGTCGGCAGGCGCGCCGCTAATCTCCTTCTCGAGCTTGCTCAGGCGTTCGTTGAACCCTCTGCTCTCCAGCGCCCGCACGTAAACCTCGACGACCTTTGCCAATTCGGCAGCCTCGCTTGCCGTGAGCTCGCCTGCCGCCAGCCGCAATGCTCGCGGCCGCTTGGACACTGTCGGCCGGTTTCTCGATCGGCGGCAGCTCCACGGCGATCGGCTGGTGCTTGATCACCGGCGCGAGCCGGTCCATGCACACGCGGACGGCCGTCCGATCGCCCTGCATCGCGAGTTCGATGACCTTGATCGCGATGCTCTCGGCGTATTCCGATAACAAATTCTGCGTCAGCGCGGTTGCCCGATTGAGCGCCCCGCGCGGCCGTCCGGCCGGATTTCCGCTTTGG
>CBFGVM010000341.1:0-4846 GCA_965652015.1 uncultured Alphaproteobacteria bacterium | reverse complement strand
CGGCCGACCATAAAGCGCCGAACTCGGGTAAACCCGAGTTCGGTGGGAGAGGGAGCAGACCGAGCGCGCTTCCTGGCTTTACTTCACCTCGACCAAGCCGACCTGATTGACCAGACTGTTCGCGGTCACCGGATTGCCCTCGGGCGTGACGCTCATGTTGCGCACGATGTCGCCGCCCCCGGGGATCGCCCAGCTCTGGAATTTTTCCGTCTTCGGATCGAAGCGCACGATCGTGTTCGGCTTGGCGCCGGACTCGTTGTACCAGAGCGCGCCCTTGGCAAAGACGATCCCGTAGGGCTGCGATTGCGGCCCGCTGGGAGAGGGCCATTCCTTGTGCTCACCAGTTGCGAGATCAAGCCGGCCGAGATAGCCGCGCGAGAAATCGGCATACCAGACCGCATCGTCGGGCGTGAGCGCGAACCGGCGCGGCCGCGATGCCGCGTTCGGCAGAGCGTATTCCTTGATCGCCATCGTGTTCGGATCGACGGTCGCGATCTTGTTGGTGCCGAACTCGAGGAAGACCGGAATGCCCTTGGAATTGATCAGGAGGCCATAGGGCCGTGAATTCGGCGTGGGCGAGGTGACGAGCTTGATCTCGCCGCTCTTGGGATCGAGGCGGCCCACCATGTTGCCGTTCTGGACGGTAAACCAAACGATGCCGTTATCGTCGACGGCAAGGGTATGGGGATCCTTCGCCTTCGGATCGGGCATTTTGTATTCGGTGACGTTGCCGGTCCTGGGGTCGAGCTTGCCGATCAGGCTCAGGTGGTTGCCGGTGAACCAGATGTTGCCGTCCTTGTCTTCGACCAGGCCGTGCGGGCCGGTCTGCGGCGTCTTGAGCGGATATTCCTTGATCTCGCCGGTCTTGGGATCGACACGCCCGAGCTTGCCGGACAGCTGCCCGGTGTACCAGATGGCGCCGTCGCGGGTGGCGAGCGGGTCGTGCGGCCGCGAGCCCGGCGTCGGCACTTGCCAGAGTTTAATGGTGGCCTCGACCGGCCCCGGCACGACCACTGCGGCGGGGCGTGGCCGCTCGGGAAAATTCTTGATCAGGTATTGCGTCAGTGTATCGACTTCGTCCTTGGGCACCGGCACGTCGAAATTGAGCATCATGCGCATGACGGTGCGCCAACCTTCGGGCGTGTAGCCGGCGCGGGATCGGTTGATGTCGTGGCAGCCGCCGCAAGAACTAACAAAGGTCTGCTTGCCGGGGCCGTCGGGAAAATCCGGCTGCGCTTGCTGCGCGCTCGCTGGCGCTGCGCACAGGAAAGCCGCGATCGCGGCTAAGAGCGGTGGCTTCGCCATGGCGCCTCCGTCGAACGTTTGCGAGTTACGGGGTCTCGGACGCGTCTGGATCACGCCGCCTTTGCCTGCGCGCGCTTGAGAAAGTCGACAAACACCGCGGCCATCTCGGCCTCCTTAGGCGCCCAGTCCTCGGGTGGAACGAGATCGACGTCGAGGTCGCCCGGAAAAAGATCGTAGAGTTCGCTGCCTGCGATCATGCGATGCGCAGTCTCGGCGATAGCGTGATTGTGGGTCTTGTCGTTGCCGGGAATGATGCAGGTCGGCACCTTGATCGAGTTCAAGTCCTTCTCGCTCGCGCCGATGATCGGGAGCTCCGCGCCCTTGGCGAACTGCACGCGCCAGCGCTCCATGGCGGCGATGAACCTTTGCGGGTCCATCGCCATGAGCACCGCGCGGTTGTCCGGCCGCGCCTCGATGCGTTCCTTGAAGTGATCGAGATCGCACACGGCGGCCATGCCGCCGTCCTTCGCCGCCTGGATATATTTGCCGTAGTAATTCTCGGTCAGCCGCGCCGCCGCGAATGGCCCCCCGGTGACGCGCCACAACAGCAGCGCGCGCACGGCGTGGGGATATTTCAGCGCGAACAGCACCGAAAGCCGGCAACCGGACGAGCCGCCGCCGACGATGGCCGGAAGTCCGTTGAGTTGGGAGAGCAAGTCGTAGAGGTCCTCCGCCCACACTTCGTATTCGGAAAGGTCCGCGCCGATGGCGATATCAGAGAGGCCGCAATTGCGCCGGTCGTGGATGAGTACGCGGTAGCCGGCTTGCGCCACGTGCTGCGCCAGCGATTTCACGTTGTCGAGCGCGCGGCGGCCGCCGGGCGAGAGCGCGACCCAGGGCCCGCCGCTGCCGAGGACTTCGTAATTGATGTTGACTCCGCGCACCTTGGCGATCGTCATCGGCTCTCTCCGTGTTGATAGCGCCTCAAGTCTATACCGGCTGGCTTTGCCGCGTCTCGGCGATAGTCGACCTGCGCACCAGGTTTGTGTGAAACGGTTGCCTCTCGCCAAGCCCGTTGTCGCTTGATTGATCAGAGACTACGTTCACGCCTGGGGTTGAGCGGCATGAAAGTGCGCGAGGTGATTAAGTTGAGGAGGACGGCTGGTTCCTGGTTGCCACCCGCGGCAGTCACAGGCAATACAAGCATCCAACGAAGGCTGGTCGCGTAACCGTCGCCGGAAAACCTTCGGACGACCTGGCACCTGGGACGTTGAACAGCATTCTGAAGCAGGCTGGGCTGAAGGAGCAGCGCTGATGCGATACGCGATCGTGACCGAAAAGGCCGACGGCAATTATTCGGCCTATGTGCCGGATCTGCCGGGCTGCGTGGCGGCGGCGCCGACAGTCGAGGCGGTGGAACAGGAAATCCGCGATGCCATCCGCTTTCACATCGAAGGCCTCAAGGCCGATGGCCTAGAGGTCCCGCCACCGACGAGCATCGCGGAGTATGTGGACGCGTAGCTCAGCGGACGGGAATTTTCGTGCGCTACGAGCTTTACTACTGGCCGACCATCCAGGGCCGCGGTGAATTCGTCCGCCTCGCCTTGGAGGACGCGGGCGCCGACTACGTCGACGTGGCGCGTCGGGGAGGCAAGCGCGGCGTTCCCGCAATGATGAAGCTGATCGAAGGGCGAGGCATCGCGCGCCCGCCGTTTGCGCCGCCGTTTCTCAAGGCCGGCAAGCTCGTGATCGCGCAGACCGCCAATATCCTCCTCTATCTCGGCCCGCGGCTTGGCCTTGCGCCGCGCGAGGAGGCCGGACGGCTGTGGGTGCACCAATTGCAGCTCACCATTACCGACCTCGTGGTGCTCATCCACAACACCCACCATCCGATCACCGGCTATCTCTATTACGAGGAGCAGCGCGCGGCCGCCAAGCTCGCCACGAAATACTTCTGGCGCCATCGCCTGCCGAAATTCATGCGCTATTTTGAGCGCGTGCTGCAAAAGAGCGGCGGTCCCTATATTCTCGGCCGCAAGCTCAGCTATGTGGATCTGTCGCTGTTCCAGATCGTCGAGGGGCTGCGCTATGCATTTCCCAAACGGATGAAGCGCTTCGAGCGCAAGGTGCCGCTGCTCGTCGCGCTGCACGACCGCGTCGCCAAGCGGCCGCGCATTGCCGTCTATCTCGCCTCGCCGCGGCGCATCCCGTTCAGTCAGTGGGGCATCTACCGCTACTTCAAGGCGCTCGACGGCTAGTCCGCGGCGCTGGCAGACACGGGCGATAGCCGCGCACGCTGCCAGGCGGTCGCTCGACTGCCGCTCCACCGGCTTTAGAGCGACTATGAAAGCAGAAGTGACATCAACGAGCGCTGCGGCTCGATGGTCCGCAGATTTTAACGAGGCATGATCATGCACCCCGCTGTTGAAGACGTTCGCCAGGCAAGAGCCGACGCCCGAGCCGATCTGGTCCGGCGTCTTTTCGCTGTTGCGATCAGCATTGGATTTGCCGCGACGCTGGCGCAAATGAAATGGGTGCAAAACGGCAGACTGCCTGAGTCCGACGAGCTCGACCAAACGATCGCGCTGCTAACCGCGTTGTTGGCGACGGTTCTGAGTTGGGACGGCCATCTGCTGTCGATGCGCTACACGCCGCTATTCGACTTCTGGCGTTTCCTCATCAACATCGCGCTGGCCTTCATCTATATGTTTCTCTTGATGGCGTCAGCACATCCCGGCTGCATGCTCTGGACGCTCTCGATCATTTTCTTCCTGCATGTCGTTTGGGACGTGCTCACGATCCGGGAGGGCGTTGCAAGCTACGATCACACGCGCGGGGGTGTGTCACACGCTTCGGCAGCTCGGATCTGGGGCGTGTATGTGGGCGGCTTCGCGGGCAAGTCGCAGATTCAGCCAGGACCCGTCATCACGCTGGCCTGGACCATCTATTTTGTATTGTTGGCGATCGTCGCCGATGGACGTGCCGATGCGCACATCCGAACAGCTTGCTTTTTCGCCCTGGTTGGACTTGTGGGCTACCGGCTGGACGAGGCTCGCCAGCGCGGCACCGGCGCCGACATGCTCAAGCGAGGCCTCTTCGTCGCTGGAATGTTGATCGTTGCGACGATTTATTTCCGCTTACTGGCCGGCAAATAGGACGATGCGTCGCGCTCGCGCTCATCCCACCGCGTTGAGCACCTCGGTATCGCCTTCCCTAAACGGGTCCTATAATTGGCGATGGCGCAACTCATGCGCTAATCGGATCGTGCGCCATACATAAGTTGTTTGGATGAACTCATGAACGCTCATGCCGCCGTCACCCCGCCCTACAAACACACGCCGCTGTTCCCGCTCGGTGCGGATAGCACGGCCTACCGCAAGCTCGGCGGCGAGGGCGTGCGCCTGGAGCGCGTCGGCAAGCACGAGCTCGTCGTGGTCGAGCGCGAGGCGCTGCGCATGCTCGCCGAGACGGCGTTCACGGACATCAACCATCTGCTGCGGCCGGGCCATCTTGCGCAGCTGCGCGCGATCCTCGAGGACCCGCAGGCGAGCGACAACGACAAGTTCGTCGCCTACGACTTCCTCAAGAACGCCAACATCGC
>CBFGVM010000340.1:0-4878 GCA_965652015.1 uncultured Alphaproteobacteria bacterium | reverse complement strand
GAATGTTCTCGCAGATCGATTACGAGCAGGCGGTCAAGGACTGGGGCTTCGCCGACGCGGATGAGGGGAGCGAGTGACGATATGCCGGGCAAGTCCGACATGTTCACGTTTGCGGCCATCGGCGATCTGCACGTCAGGGAGGAGCGCACGCCGCTGTTGCGGGAGCTGTTCGCGGAAATCTCGGCCAAGGCGGAAGTGCTCGTCCTGTGCGGCGATCTCACCGATGTCGGCAAGCCGCGCGAGGCGGAAGCCCTCGCGGACGATTTGCGCGCGTGCTCGATCCCGGTGGTCGGCGTGCTGGGAAATCACGACTACGAGTCTGGGCAGGTCGAAGAGGTCGAGAAGATCTTGAAGGCCGCCGGCGTGCACCTGCTCAATGGCCACTCCTACGAGACAAACGGCGTCGCTTTCGTCGGGGTGAAAGGCTTTATCGGCGGCTTCGGCCGCCGCATGCTCGCTTCATTCGGCGAGAGTATCGTCAAGAGCTTCGTGGCCGAATCCATGGCCGAAGCGATGCGGCTCGAAAATGCGATGCGCACGGTGCGCAACGAACGGGCGGTCGTGGTCCTGCACTACGCCCCTATTGCGGACACGGTCGAAGGCGAGCCGTTGGAAATTTTCCCGTTCCTGGGCTGCTCGCGTCTGAGCGAAACCATCGACCGCTTCAAGGTCAGCGCTGTCGTGCACGGCCATGCCCACCATGGCCGCTATCAGGGCCGCACCCCGCGCGGCACGCCGGTCTACAACGTGGCCTTCCCGGTCGAGAAATCGAGCGGCCGTCCCTACGCGCTGATCAAGGTTTGATTGCCGGCCAGCGCGGCGGCATGCCCGGCTGCGCGTCGTTCCGGCTGCCGTTCGCCGGCTACGCCTTGCCTGAAATGACGGGATCTATTTGGATGCTTTGTTGCAGGCGTTGTTCGCGAAATTCTTTCAGCGCGCCTTCGCATAAGAGGTCGGGATTGCGCTCGCCCGCCTTGACAAGCTCGATGATTCGCCTGGCGATGATCTCGTGGGCGAGGTCGCCGTGGTCGACAAAGCCGAGGGCGACCCGCGCCATTTCGAATGCCACGCCGACAACCCGCCTGGCCTCGGGGTCGGCTCCAAGATCGTCAAGGAATGGCGTCGGCATCGAGCTCCCTTTTTGCAGGCGTGAGCGCCACTGACTCGCTGCCGCAGGGGAATTGTTAAGGGTTACATCCCGGCCGGTCGGTACGGTGGCCGACTCTTGCATCCGCAAGCGGCCAGCCAGTCCGGCTTGCAAAGCCGTGCGAACAGCCATGTCCCTCCGGCTGCGCGGCTGCGCAGGAACCAGGCCGGCGGATCGAGCGTTTGCGCTTCGGTCAAAATCGCGGAGCGCGAGATGCATAACCTGACCTGTGGCGCGTGCGGACGAGCGCTGGCCGAGGCTGCTGCCTGGAAGGGCAGCGGCGAGCGTTTTTACTGCAACGACTTTTGTGCGGAGGCTGAGGAGGCCGAATCGCCCTCGCTCGTCCCGACCATGGCCGAGGACCCGCAGCTCGCCACGATCTCGCGTGGGTTAGTGTGATACCGGGCGTTACCCGTCATTTCGCCGGCGCCCCCGGTTCGCCGGCAAAATGAGTTCACCGTCAAAGACTTGATGGCGCTTGCTGCCCAGGGCGGCCGGGGCGGCGGGCGTCGAGTTTACAGCTCGCGCCGTGAGGCTGCCTGTTGATACGCGCAGCAGCCCCGCGAAATCGTTCTATAAAATAGAGTTCTTTCGCGGTTCTCCCAGGCGATAATAACCCGGCGCGCCGATGGTTCGGCGCGCGTTACTTATGCTGTTGCTGCTGGTGGGGCGGATGAGCACCTCGAATCGGCCGGCGCTCGTTTCCGAGCGGAATTCGAGCCTGGTGCGCGTGAGCGCACTGGAGCTCGAGATCGAGCGGCGCGGGCGAGGGCGCCCCCTGCTGGTGCTCTATGGCGAGGAAGCGCTCGAGCTCGACGCGCCGGTGCTCGATGAGCTTGCCCGCGACCACGAGCTGATCATCCCTTCGCCGCCCGGCTTCGGCAGGTCGGAACGGCCAGACTGGATCGAGTCGCCGGACGATATCAGCTATATCTATCTCGATCTCATGGAGCGCTTGAATGTCGGCAAGCTGCCGGCGATCGGCTTCTCGTTCGGCGGATGGCTGGCGCTGGAAATGGCGACCAAGGACGACGGCGTCTTTTCCAAGCTCGTCCTTGTCGATCCCTACGGCGTCAAGATCGGCGGGCCGCTGGATCGCGACATCGAGGATGTTTGGAACATCCACCCCGAGCGGGTCGCCAAGCTCAAGTGGTTCGACGGAGAAAAGGGCAAGCGCGATTTCACGGCCATGCCCGAGCGCGAACTGGCCATCATCGCCCGCAACAACGAATCGTTTGCCCGCTTCTGCTGGGACCCCTGCATGCACAATCCCAAGCTGGCGCGGCGGCTGCATCGGGTGCGCGTGCCGACGCTGTTTGTTTGGGGTGCAAACGACGGCATCGTCTCGCCCGACTACGGCAGGGGCTACAGCCGAATGATTGCGGGAGCCGAATTTTCCGTCATCGGCAAGGCCGGGCATTATCCGCATTTGGAGCAGCCCGACGAGTTCATGCGGCTCGTGCGCGGCTTTCTCCAATAGCGGAAAGCTCAAGGAGGAGCGGGAATGGAGGTCTGGCACTTTACCGAGATGCCGTACCCGCATCTGCCGCCGTTCGAGACGCTGAGCTCGATCCGGGTCAGCCTCCCGAGCAAGCACTTCGACCCGAAGATCGGCGCCGATCTCTACAACCGATATCTCGACGAATACATCATCGCCGACGAGCTCGGCTTCAACCACATGCTCAACGAGCACCATCAGACCGCCACCTGCATCGACGTGGCGGCGCCGCTTTCGGCGGCGATCCTCGCGCGGGAGACCAAGAAGGGCCGCATCTGCATCCTCGGCAATCCGGTGGCGAACCGCGGCGATCCGCTGCGGATCGCCGAAGAGATGGCGATGATCGACTGCATCTGCCGCGGCCGTCTCGACGTCGGTTTCGTCCGCGGCGTGCCGTTTGAAATTTTCGCGGCCAACACCAATCCGACGCAAACCGTGGAACGGCTGTGGGAAGGCATCGACCTCGCGGTGAAAGCGTGGACGAGCCATGACGGGCCCTTCACCTTCGAAGGCCGCTTCACGCGGCGGCGGATGATCAATCTATGGCCGCGGCCCTATCAATCGCCGCATCCGCCGATCTGGATCACCGGTTCGAGCGATCTCGACTCGATCAAGAAAGCCGCCGGGCGCGGCTACGTGTTCGCGACCTTTCTGCAGCCCTATGAAACGGTGCGCGAGCTGTTCGATGCCTACCGCAGCGCCTATCTCGATCAGGGCCTGCCGGGCGGCGGCGGCACCGCCTTCATGCCGCTGGTTTATACCGGCGACTCGGAGGAGGACGCCGAGGCGGGCGCGCGCGAGCTCATCTGGTACATGCGGGCGAAGACCGAGCCGCAGTTCCGCAATCCGCCTGGCTACGTCCCGGTCGAGCTCAACGTCAAAGCGCTGCAGGGCGCTTTTTCCGGCCGCACCGAGGAGATCCGCGTCAAGGGTCTCGACTTCCAGCGCGAGAAGGGCGTGGTGATGTACGGCACGCCGGACCAGGTGGTGCAGCAGATCCGCCGCTTCTACGATCTGGTCGGCGGGTTCGACCACCTCCTGATGATGCAGCAGGCGGGCTTCCTCGATCACCAGCGCACGGTCGCCAGCATGACCCGTTTCGCCAAGCACGTCCTGCCGCAGATCAAGGATCTGCCGCGCACGCGGCCCAACAACGCCAGGGGCGCGGCGGAGTGAACCGGGCGTTGGAACTCGGTGGTGTGGAGTGCACTCATGCGAGCCGCGAACTCGGTCTGCTCCTCCCCCGCTTGCGGGGGATGGGTGGGGAGGGGGCCGCCCTGCACGGTCTATATTTGTTCCTGCCCCCTACTTATCCCACCCCCCCAAGCGGGGGAGGGGACGCACCGAGTATCCGGGCTAACGTGCTTCCGCACACGCGTATTGCGATATCACGCGGCGAGCCGCGCGTAGTCCTTGGTCGCCATGACCTGCAGGCGGCGCATGTAACGCGGCTCGTCGGCGCGATAGTCGGCGGCGGCGTTGTGAACGGTGCCGATATTGTCCCACATCAGCACGTCGCCTTCCGCCCATTGGTGGGCGTAGAAATATTTCTCCTGCTCCTGATGCTGGAACAGATAGCGCAGCAGCTCAGCGCTTTCGGCGTCGGGCATTCCGTCGATGCGCGTGGCGTAGCCCGGATTGCAATAAAGCACCGTGCGGCTGGTGACCGGATGCGTGCGAAAGATCGGCTGCGAGACCGGCGGCTTCTTGGCGCGCTGCTCCGGCGTGAGCGGCGCGCGCCGCGAGCCGGGGCGCGCGCGCATCATGTCCCAGAACTTGGCGAAGTCGTGCGTCGCCGTGCGCCCCTTGAGCCGCGTTTTGATTTCGGCGGGCAGGTCGTCATAGGCCGCGTGCATGTTGCGGAACTGGGTGTCGCCAAGCGGCCGGCCGTCGCGCGTGGGCACCTTGATGGCGTAAAGCACGTTCGCGAGCGCGACCTCCTTGCTGTAGGACATATCGGTGTGCCAGCCCTGTCCGGCGTCGCCGAGGCCGATCGGCTTGCCGCCTTCCGTCATGTTGGACAGCACCATCACTTCGGGAAAACCCGGCTCATGGAATTGATTGGCGACGTTGATCTCGAGCTCGCCGAACAGGCGCCCGAAGCGCATGAAATCATCCGTCGCAAGCTGCTGCTTGGGAAAGCACAGCACGCCGTGCTCGCCCAGCGCGCGAAGGATATGCTTGAAGTCAGCGTCCGAGAGGGGTTGGGCGAGATCGATCCCCTCGATCGTCG
>CBFGVM010000339.1:0-4878 GCA_965652015.1 uncultured Alphaproteobacteria bacterium | reverse complement strand
GCGGAACGTCGCTCGTCGTTTTTCTTCTTAAGTCTTGATTTGATTGGTGGGCGCACCAGGACTCGAACCTGGGACCCGCTGATTAAGAGTCAGCTGCTCTACCAACTGAGCTATGCGCCCGGAATTTTGCCCCGCGGGCCGCGCGGGCGGGGTCCTGTAGCAAAGCGAGTTCCCACTGTCCAGGGAAGGCCCGAAACGCGCCGGCGTGGCGGCCGTATTTCGATGGCGCGGCGCGCGCCGCCCATTCAGCGCCTGCCGCACAGTTCGGTAGCCCGCATGAGCGTAGCGACATGCGGACAGGCTTTGCCGCTGCAAATCCCCGGATTTCGCTCCGCTCATCCGGGCTACGACGGCTGGCGCGCGCACAGTTTCGCACCGTGGCGGCGCACGTCCAAGCTGTACGACCATTTCACAGCCACGCGCCGCGTTTCACAAAAGGAAAGCCGCCGGGTGGGGACCCGGCGGCTCCCGTACGTCGGCGATCGTGTCGGGGGGCTGGGAGTGCGACCGCCGGCGCTAGGCTCGGTTATATGGTGACTACAGGCGTTGTCCGCCAGTGTGATCCATGTCCAGCATGCCCCTGTCGAATCGGCGCGGGCCCCAATTGTGATGCATTCCGTCGCCGTCGCGCCCGCGGAACCCGTCGCCGAAGCGGCCGCGGAACCCATCGCCCTCACGGCCGCGGAACCCACCGCGATCCGGCCCGGCCAAGCGATTGAGTATCGCAAAGCGCCGTTTCTGATTCTCGTCAAGGCTCTTGTACAGAGGATCTGTGGCGTCGGCCAATTTCTTCAAGGCCGCCCCGGTCTCCGAGAGGGCTGTGGCGCGCTGACGCAGGCGCTCGACCGGGTCGTCGCTCGCCGGAGCGTTGCGCATCGCGCTCCTGCGCTCCATCCGCACCTTGGCCAAGTCGCGCGCCGCCTGCTCGAACGCCGGCCAGTTCTTTTCCTGCTCTGGCGTGAGCATCAGCCCCGCTTTGAGGGCGGCGATTCGTGCCTCCCCAAATGCGCGCATGTCTTCGGCGTTGGGCTGCATCCCCTGCATCATACCGTCACGGCCGCCGCGCTGCTGCGCGTACACGAGCGAAGTTCCCGCGATCGCGAGCGCTGCGGTTCCGATAACGATGGCCTTCCACATGACACGTGCCCTCCAAGTCACCCCGCTTGCACGTTAGTACAAAGCCGCGAAACCAATGCATCAAGTTAAACTTTAGTTAGATAACAACTTCGCGACCCAACATTACAGCTTCGTCATGTTCTGCATCGCGGTCCGGCGCGCTCATGTGAGCTCGATTCATCTCATGATCGCCATCGATAGCGCTTCCCGCCATCGCACGGCGAACCTTGGCGTCGCGGCAGGCGCCTATGCCGGCGAAGGCGCCGTACGGGTGGCGGTGTCGCAGGACCCTGCCCAAGCGCAGGCTGCGGGGAAGCCAGCGCCGCCCCGCCGCCGCCGGCGTGCACCGAGGCGGCAAGTGGTCCGAGCACGACCGGTTCAATCCAGCCTGTGGCTCGGCTATATTGGGCACAACCGCGCGTCGCCAAGAGCAGCGATCCGCCTGCCAAGAAAACCCCAGAGGAGGATGTTTATGCCCAGGACCAAAGCACGCATCTTGATCACGTCCGCCGCGGCCCTCGCCGCGATAGCGGCGGCGCTGCCGCCGGCGGAGGCGCAGCAGCGCAAGTCGCTGCGCTGGACCACGTCGCAGGTGGGCTCCTACGGCTACACGGTCGCCGCCTCGATGGCGAAGATCGTCGAAGAGGCACTCGGCGGCGAGTACACCGTCACCGTCCAGCCGTACACCTCCCCAACCGTCGCGATGAAGGCGGTGATGAACGGCGAAGGTGAGATCGCCTACACGGCCGACATCGGCATGACGCAGTTCCAGGAGCGCGTCGGCGGCTTCAAGGATTTCCAGCCCACCAAGCCGGAGCTGGTGCACACGTGGTACGCCTACCCGATGGAATCGATGATGGCGACATCGGCCAAGGACGCCGACAAGTTCAAATGCTGGAAAGACTTCAGCGGCAAGCCCGTGTTCTACACCCAGGCCGGCTTCCAGAACTGGCTCAACTGGCAGCGCATCTACAAGGTGCTCGGCTACGACTTCAAGCACGTGCAGATCGATCTCAAGTCGAACGCCGACGCCCTGGAGCAGGGCACGATCGTCGGCTCGGCGACCTACACCACCGCCGGGCGCTCGCTCGCCGCCTACTGGAAGGAGACCGAGGTCCGCATGGACATCAAGGTCGTCAATCCGTGTCCGGACGAGGTCGCCAAACTCAAGGGCGCCGGCCTCGCCATCGCCGAGATCGATCCGAAGGGCGCGTTCAGCAAGGACGTCGGCCCCACGACGCTCCTGGGCGTGCCGATCCTGTTCGGCTACGACGGGCGGATCGATCTGCCGGAAGACGTCGTCTACAAGATGATCAAGGCGTTCTACGACAAGAAAGACGAGCTCGTGAAAGTCGATCCAGGCTTCACGCCGATGGCCAAGGATTTCGTCGGCATGCAGGTGCAGGGCATCGAGGCCAATCCGCAAGTCCCGGTACATCCCGGCCTGGCCAAGTTCTTGAAGGAGCACAAGGCCTGGAACGACAAGTGGAAGATCTCGTCGAGCGCGAGCTGATGGCCTGAACGGTCCGGGCGGGGATGCGCGCATGCAACGCCTATTCCCGCCGCCGGAGATTGAAAGGCATCGAGGCGCTGCCACGGCACTGACCAAACCGCTTCGCCGCCAGCCGGCCCCTGCGGCGCGCCGCGCGCAGGTCATCGGGCAAGCGGCACACATCCGCCGTTGCCAGGGGACGAGGCCATGACGCGTGCGGCGTTGCAGAAGTATGCCACGCTCAGCAACCTGATCTTCGTCTTCGCGCTGATCCAGGTCGTCTGGCTCGTCTGGTTCTTCTATACCGGACTGGGGGGCGCGCAGGAGCTGGTCGCGCGCGTGATGTCGATCGCGCTGATCCTGCAGCTCCTGTTCATGTACCAGCAGGACTACCTCTACAAGTGGCTGCCGCCGCTCGCCAACCATGCGTTGGTCGCGCTCTATGCCGGCATCTGCGTCTATTCCTTCATCTATTTCTATTTCGAATTCGAACGGATCGCGATCTATTCGCAGGGCTCCTACACGCGGCAGGATTTCGTCGTCGGGCTATTGGTGTTCCTGCTGGTGATGGAGCTGTCCCGGCTCGCCCATCCGATCCTGTTCTGGACCAACATCGTCCTCGTCGTTTACACGCTCTGGGGATATCTCAGCCCGATCGATTTCTTCTGGCATCCGGGCATGAGTTTCTACCGCATCGTGACCTCGAGCACGGTCGAGTTTTCGACCGGCATCTACGGTCTCTACGGCCAGATTGCGCTCACCCTGATCGCCGCCTTCCTGCTGCTGGCCGGCGTCGCCAACGGCTTCAATGCGCAAAATTCCATGATCAACGTCGTGCGGTTGATCGCCCGGTCCAGGCGGATGATCCCGCAAACCGCGGTGGTCGGCTCGAGCGCGATCGGGCTGATCAGCGGCAGCGGTTCGGCCAACGCCGCCGTGGTCGGCACCATCACGATTCCGCTGATGATGCGCTACGGCGTGCCGGGCACGTTTGCCGCCGCAGTGGAAACCGCAGCCTCGATGGGCGGCCTGATCGACCCTCCAATGATGGGAGCCGCCGCCTTCCTGATGGCGGAATTCCTCGGCGTGCCCTATTGGGACGTCGTCATCCGCGGATTTGCGCTCGCCTTCGTCTACTACATTTCGATCGGCACCGCGGTCTATCTCCTGTGCGTTCGCCTATTGCCGAGCGCTCCCGTCGATAAGCCGCGGGTGCCGCTCTACGACAAGGTCACGACCGCCATCTTCTTCGCTTCGGTGATCTATCTCGTCTACCTGATGGGCGTCGTGGGGAAAGGCGAACTCCTCGCCGCGCTTTATACCGCGACCTTCATGCTCGTGCCATTGATCGCCCTCTTCCTCTACTTCAAGCACGCCCTGAAGGAGCCCGCGCTTGCGGGCGAGACGCTGTTCGGCAGCATCCGGCGCGCGATCGAGACCCATGCCGAGATGACGTCCTATCTGACGCTGTTGTTCGCCACCCTCGGCATCATGATCGGCCTGTTCACCGTCACCGGGTTCATCAACCGCATGGGTGGGATGCTGATCGACCTCGGCGCCTGGAACATCGTGGCGATGATCTTGATGGCCTGGGTGTTCGGCTGGCTTGCGGGCACCGGCCTGCCGCCCACCGCGACCTACATCATCGGCGCCGTCGTCATCGTGCGCCCGATGCAGGAGCTCGGCATCAATCCCTGGGTGGCGCATTTTTTCGTGTTTCTGCTGTCGGTCTGGGGCGAGCTGTCGCCGCCGACCTCGCTGACCGCCGCGGTCTCCGCCCGCATCGCCAACGCGTCATTCATGCGAACCATGTGGCAGGCGCTCAAGATCTGCCTGCCGATCACGCTGATGACGTTTGCGATCTTCACCCGCTACAACATGGTGGCAAATCCCGGCTGGCTGATGATCGCGGACACAATTCTGGTGCTCATCAGCATACTCGGCATCACGTTTGCGATGTTCGGGCGCTACAGCCCGAACACGGCTCTCGATATTGCGCTGCGCGGGCTCTTGGCTGCTATTGCGTTCGTGGCAATGTTCTATCCCGACATGCGGGTGTCGGCGGCGGTCGCCGTCGTGGTCGCAGTGGGGCTCCTCGTCGGCATTTGGCGGCACCAGTTGATCGCGCCGCCAAGGACCGCGGCGCCAGCAGAGGCGGGAGCAGCCGCACCTGACGCGGTGGCTCCGCTGCTCGTCAAGGCGAGACGGGAGGTCGGGTGACAGGCGAGCGATCCTCCCAACAAGCCGAGACCTAAAGCGTGATGCCTTTA
>CBFGVM010000338.1:0-4892 GCA_965652015.1 uncultured Alphaproteobacteria bacterium | reverse complement strand
GTCGGCCGCGTTGAGCTTTTGCCCCGCCTCGAGCGCAATCTTCGTCACCAGCCGCTGCAGAAAGTTGACGTTGCTCTGCAGGCATCCCGTCCGCTTGTCGAGCCCCGAGGTCTTCGTGCAGTCCTCAATTCCCGCGATATCCTGCGCGCGGGCGGCATCGAATGCGACGACGATCAGGCTCAAACCCAGCACCACTACTCTGACCATGCTACGCCTCCTCGTCCCGTCCCGCAGGTAGCGTAGCAGCTGGCGACAGAAAAATTCACTTCATCAGGATCACGTCCCCGATCAGCGATGAATGATCCCAAGGGACCTGCTTTTCGCGGGTCGCCGCGATCACGTCGGCCCGCACCCGCTTCATCAAAGCCCCGATCTCCAGCCCCGGCGTGACGAGATGTTTGAGTAGCGCGGCCGTGAATGGGCTGTTGCGTCCCTCGCCGTCGAGCGCAACATTGTCGGGCTGGGTCGCGTAGGCGATCATCGTGCCGATCGCGCTCTGGATCGAGGCGAGCCCCTGGCCGACCGCCGAGGAGCGTGTGCCGAGCGAACGGGCGAGCGAGCGGGCAAGCGGGTTGTCGCGGCAGGCGTCGAGGAAGATGAGATTGACGCGCTTCTCGGCCTCCATTTGGGCGAGCACGTTGCCGATGTCGACGGCATCGAGCGCGAGATCGCCGGGCCGCTCCAGCTTGGCGTCAATCGGTACGAGATAGTTCTTGCCGTTAACCTGCAAGCCATGCCCGGCGTAGAAGAACAGCGCGATGTCGGCGCCGTCGAGCTTGCGGCTGAATTGGCGGATGGCGTTGTCCATTCCCGGGCGATCGAGATCGCGGCCCTCGACCACGTCGAAGCCGAGCTTGCGCAAGGCCAGTGCGATGTCGGCTGCATCGTTTGGCGGATTCGGGAGCGGGGCCGCAAACTGATACTTGCCGTTGCCGATCACCAGCGCAACGCGCCGACGGCTATCGGTAGGAAGCGGGGTCACGAGGGAGGGTGACGTCTGTGCTGCCGGTGACGTCTGCGTTGCCGTGGCCGCGGGCTTGGCGCGGAGCGCCGCGAGCTTCTGCTGGACGCGCTCGATGCCCTCCCAGGCTTCGCGCCCTACTCTTTCTTTCCCTTCGGGGTCGAAACTGAGCGCCTTGCGAAAATCGGCAAGCGCCTTGTCGTGCTCCCCCTTGTGCTCATAGCTGGTGCCGCGGTCTTTGTAGGCATACATCCCGTTGGGATTGAGCCGGATCGCCTCGTTTAGTTCCGTTAGCGCGCGATCGTATTCGCCCTTTGTATTGTAGTAGAACCCGAAGACGTTAGCGGTCAGAACGGATCTCGGATCGAGCCGGCGCGCCTCCTGCAAGTCTGTGAGCGCACGGTCGTAATCGCCCTTTCTGACGTAGCCGGCGGCGCGCAGCGCGCGAGCGTTGACGTTATTCGGATCGAGCCGGACCGCTTCGTTCGAATCAGCCATGGCTCCATCGAAATTGCCGTTGCGGTTCGAGATTATGGCACGCTGGAGGAAGGCACGGGCCAGTTCGCCGCTGCTCAGTTTTCCCGATGTGATCAGGCGCGTGCAGGCTGCGGAGTTTTCGCTGCCGGCGGCTCCCCTGTAGCATATTGCCTGATCATCGGTTGACGCAGCTGGCGCAGGTCTGCTGCCGCCGGAGGCGGCGAGCTTCTGTTGAATGCGCTCGATCCCCTGTGCGGCGTCACGGCCCAATCTTTCTTTCTTCTCCGGATCGAGGTTGAGCGCCATACGAAAATCGGCGAGCGCCTTATCGAACTCGCCCTTATTCTCATAGGTGATGCCGCGGTTCTTATAGGCATAGCCGAATTTCGGGTCGAGCCGGACCGCCTCGTTGAGTTCTGCGAGCGCACGGTCGTAATCGCCCTTCGCATTGTGGAAGAAGCCGATGGAATTGCGCGCGACTGCCGATTTGGGATTGAGCCGGATCGCCTCGTTCATTTCCGCCACGGCGCGTGCAGCATCGCCGCGGTTGAAGGTAAGGACGCCATGGAGGGAAAGGGCCTCGACGTTTTTCGGATCGAGCCGCAGTGCCTCCTCAAGGTCGGCGATGGCTTGGTTCCAATTGTCACCTCTGCGGATATAGAGCCGTGCGCGCTGGACATAGGCGCGCACGAGGTCCTTTTTCTCTGCGATCAGCCGCGTGCAGGCAGCGACCCTGTCGTCCCAGATTGGTCCGGTGTAAGCCCCGCTGAAGCAGCTCGCCTTGTCGTCGGCCGCGGCGGGCGGCGCACTCACAGCGATCAGCATGAAAGCGAGGGAAACGATCGACAACAGGGGATGCATGGCTCTCCTCCAGCGTCCGACTACCGAACCTGGTCGTCCGACCAATGTAACCTATCGCGGGCACTGCGCGCATCATGTGACGACTATCACAAAAAGCGTTTTCACCCACGGGCATGAACGCCCTCAGGGCGGCTATGCCGAAACCCGGGGCGAACGGAGCCTAGGCCGTTGGCGATAGAAAATGCCTGCGTTCGTGTATGTTCGAGTTTCGGCCGCACCTGAAGCGACGAACGGGAGACCCAGCACATGCCGGTGGTCGTGCGCGATGGCGCTGACCTTTATTGGGAAAAAATCGGTGCCGGCCCGGCGTTGATCCTCGGTGCCGGGCTCAACGGTTCGGGCACGTGGTGGAATCCCAACCGTCCTGCGCTCGCCGAGCGGTTCACCGTCTACACCTTCGACCAGCGTGGCACCGGGCGCTCATCCAAGATCCCCGTCGTGTCGATCGAGCAGATGGCTGCGGACCTGGTCGCGGTCATGGACCACGCCGGTCTTCAATCGGCGCACTACGCCGGCCATTCGACCGGCGGCGGCATCGGCGTTGCCACCGTGCTTGATTTTCCGGGCCGGCTTCGCTCGCTGCTGATCTGTTGCAGCACCACCTGCGGCGATCCCTACCGGCACAAGCTGCTGGGTCTGCGCCGGCGGCTGTACGAGCAACTGGGTGGGGAGGCCTACGCGCAATTCCGCACGCTGCTGCTCTATCCGCCCTACTGGATCAACGAACACCATCGCGAGCTCGCCGCCGAAGAAGCGCGCGACACCGGCGACCTGGGCGGGGCGGAGGTGCAAGCGAGCAGGCTCAACGCCATCCTGGCTTTCGACCGCCGCGCGGAATTCCACCGCATCACGGTGCCCACGCTGGTGGTCGGCGCCGATGACGACCTTCTTGCCCCGCGCTATTTCTCCGAGGAGTATGTCCGTCTGATCCCCGGCGCTCGCGCGCACTTTGCCGCCCGCGGGGGGCACGCGCTGACCAAGACCGAAGCCGATCTATTCAATCGCATCGCATTGGAATTCTTCACGGAGCTATCGGCATGAAGATCGTTCGCGTCGTACTCTCGTTCCTGCTGCTGGCGGCGTCTGCGGCGGTGGCTGCTGCCGAGGATTGGCCCACGCGCAGGCTTCGCATTGTCGTTCCGTTTCCCGCCGGGGGCAGCGGCGACGTGCAGGTGCGCATCGTCGCGGACGAACTGGCGAAGGTGCTGGGCCAGCCGGTCGTGGTGGAAAACAAGCCGGGGGGAAGCGGCGCCGTCGCCGCGTTGGACGTCGCCCACGCGCCGCCCGACGGTTACACGCTGATGTTCGGTTCGGTGGGGACGCACGCGATCAATGCTAGTCTTTATTCCAAGCTCCAATACGATCCGGTCAAGGATTTCGCGCCGCTCACGCTGATGACCGTTTTTCCGCAAGTCATCGTCCCCGGCATCCACTTCAAGGGCGACACGCTGGCCGATCTGATCGCATCGCTCAAGGCGGATGCCGGCAAGGCGAGCTACGGTTCGTCCGGGATCGGCTCGCCGACGCATCTCGCGGGCGAGCTGTTCAAGCGCGAAACCGGCGTGGACATCGTTCACGTGCCGTACCGGGGGCAGGGGCCGGCGGCCAACGATCTGCTCGGCGGACAGCTGCAGCTGATGTTTCCCTCCGTTCCGGACACGCTCGCCTTCATCTCGGCGGGCAAGCTGCGCGCGCTCGCGATCATGAGCGAGCGGCGCTTGCCGTTGCTGCCCGACGTACCGACGACGGTGGAGCTGGGGTGGCCCAAGCTCGTCAGTTCGTTCTGGGCCGGTCTCTACGCCACGGCGGGAACGCCGCAGCCGGTTCTCGACCGGCTCAGCCGCGAGCTGGTGCAGATCGTGAAGTCCCCCGGCTTTGCGGGCCGGGTCGAGCCGCTCGGATTCGAGGCGCGCGCGACGACGCGCGACGAATTCGCGAAATTCAATGCCGAGGAGATCAAACGCTGGGGTGACATCGTGCGCGCGCTCGGCATTCAGCTCAACCAGTAATGCGCAAGCCCTACGCGCACTGTCATTGCCGGGCTTGACACCGCAAGTCGGGTTTACCCGACTTGCGACGCATAAATACTGCGCAACTCGGGCAAGCCCGAGTTGCGGTGCAATCCATCACTCTTTCGAAAAAGGCATTTGCGAAGAAGATGGATGCGCGGGTCATAAGCGCGTTTACGCGCGTCTTCGACGCGCTTCTGCCCGCGCATGACGGGGTTTGAGGCAGCCCCACGCGCTGCTTTTTGCGTAGGGTGAGCAAAATCGTCTGCAGTAGCTTCGCCGCGTACAAGGCGTCGTCCCCGCGCGGGGCACCCCGCGACGCTCCGCGTCGCGGGGACCCCGTTGCGGGGACCCATGAACACCGGCCGGTGGTTATGGGTCCCGGCTCTCGCGCTACGCGCTCGGCCGGGACGACGAGATGGGTTCTCCACCCTGTATAGCCCGAATCAAGCCATAAAGTGCGTTTACGCGCGTTCATACCCCAACGCCGGATTCCCGATGCTGCTGTTTCGCTGTTCCTTTATCCCCTTCATCCTGTTCGCCTTCCTTGTTCTCCCGCTGCCGCACGCTTTTGCGCAACGCAT
>CBFGVM010000337.1:0-4893 GCA_965652015.1 uncultured Alphaproteobacteria bacterium | reverse complement strand
CGGCCGAGCAGCACATAGGTATGTGACGGCATATGGATCGCATGGGGGACGACCGTCACGCAGACCGCGTAGTTCTGCGCCGCGGCGAGCGCGCGGTCGACCAGCGCCGGATAATCGTAAGCGTGAATGATATAGTGGCTGGGGCCGGGGTGCTGCGGCTTCTCTGCGAAAACCTGTTCCAGAATCTCGCCCGCCTTGATCTGATTCTTGTAAGTCTTGTCCAGACCGTCGGCGGTGGCGAGCAGCGACAGCGCGTAGAAGATCCGCGCCTCGCGGTCATCGGGATAGCGCTGCGCGATCTGCTCCATCTTGCGCATATAGGCAGTTGCGCGCGTGCGATGATCGAGCTTGTCATGGTCCGCGTAGAACGTCGCGAGCGCCTCGAGATAATCTCGTTCGCGGGGGGTCTTCGCCTCGAGTGCGAGAGCCCGCGAAATGGCATCGCTTCCCCTCTTCAGGTTGGCCGGCGTCGGCGGCGCCCAAATCTGGTTCCAGACGCTCATCGCGATCCCCCAGTACGCCATGGCGCAATCCGGTTTGGTCTCGGCGATCGCGGTAAACTCCTTCAGGGCCTGCCCGTACCAGAACGAATGCAGCGCCGCGAGCGCGGCATCGAAGCGAGGTTGAACGTCGGCACCGCAGGAGACGGGGAAGCTGACGTCGCGTCCGCGGCCTTCCATCAGATCGTGGCCGATGGTCTGGGCGCTCGAGCTGGGCGCCGCGCCGAGCGCAAGAAGTGCGGCAAGAACGAGCCAGCCTCGTCTCTTGGACGCAGGCCCCGTGTCGATGATCATGGCAGCACTCCCGTGGTTGCGTCGCTTCATCATAGGTCAGTTCGCGCGCGCCGCAGTCGTGCGGTAGCGACATACGATGCGAGACGCGGACATGAGCGCCGGCTGGGCAAGGCGAGCACGAGAAGCTCGGCAACGGCTATTTTTTCTCCGCGATTTCCTGGATGAACGGTTTCCACTGCGCAATTTCCTGGTCGATCTGCGCACGGTACTGCTCGGGCGTGGTCTTGACCGTGTCGGCGCCAGATCTGCGCATGATTTCCTTCACCTCTGGATCGTCGGCCATCTTGAGCAGGATCTCCGACAACTTGCGGATGATCGGCTCCGGGGTCTTCGACGGGGCCATGATGCCGTTCCACGTCTCCACGACAAAACCGGGAAGGACCGTCTCGCCGACAGTAGGAAGATCGGGCAAGTAGGGGCTGCGTTTGAGCGACGTCACCGCGAGGCCGCGCACTGATCCGCCTTGGACCTGCGGCAAACCCTCGGTCATGTTGGCGAACGCGAAATCGACCTCGCCGGCGACCACCGCGGCGGTCGAGGGCGCACCGCTCTTGAACGGGATGTGCACCACCTTGATGCCGGTGCGCGCCTGGAATAGCTCGACCGAGTAGTGGGTCAGGCCGCCGGCGCCGCTGGAGCCGTAATTGAGCTTGCCGGGGTTGGCCTTGGCATAGGACACGAACTCGGCCAGCGTCTTCGCCGGCAGGTCCTTCTTGACGATGACGACCTGCGCGATCGAGCTGATGATGCCGACGGGCGCGAGGTCCCGCAATGGATCGTAGCCCACCTTCTGGTTCGGATCGAAGGGCGCGATCGAGATGGCGCCGATGCTGCAGACGCAGAACGTATAGCCGTCGCCTGCCGCATTCGCGACCATCTGGGTGCCCACGATGCCGCCGGCGCCCGCGCGATTGTCGACGATCACCGGCTTGCCCAACGCCTTCTCGACGTAACGCACGGTCACCCGGGCAACCAAGTCCGTATACCCGCCGGCTCCGTAGGGCACGACGAACGTGATGGGCCGAGCTGGCCATGCATCCTGCGCCCGCGGCATGCTCGGCGCCAACGCGATCCCCAGCGACAACACCAGTCCTGCAAGATGCTTCATCGCACTCTCCTTGGAGTCTTCTAACCGCAAGATGCAAGTTCTTTGCCACTTGCTCGAACGCCTGGAAGTGGGATGATTAGCCCGGCGTCTGCGGCAGCGGTCGAGCATTGTGACGACTCGAACGAGATTTCAACAGTGCCCAGATCGCCGCGGCCAGTCCGCGCGATGAAGGGGCGTGTACCTGCTGCGGGCAGAGCCGGCTGCGAGCCAGGAAAAGCGCGGGAAAGACGAGATGTCCGGCCGCGGCGAATATTTTTGGCGCTCTCGCCCGCCCCTTGAAAAGTCAAAGCGGAAGCTGGAACAATCGCGAGACAACATTCCGTCGAGCAATGGCGCACGACACGCAGGCCGCACACGGCCACATGCAAGACCACGAGGGCCACGTCGAGGCCATCGAGGCTGATTTGGAGTACTGGCGGGCCAAGCGCCTGGAGCCCTCGGTCCTTCAGTTCCACCGCCGCGGCGTGGTCACGCTGTACGACCTGCTGGGCGCCGCCGCCCATGTTCCCGTGGCGCCGGCCCCGGCGGAGCAGGCCGATACGGAGGGCCGCATCCGCGCACTCGAAGACGGCCTCGACGAATACATTCGCGGCATCGGTCTCGTCGCGATCGATTCACCCGACCACTCCTTCGTGATCGAGGACATGCGCAAGGAGCGCGGCGACTATGACGACTTCTTCCGCATCGCCAAGCCGCCGCACGATGGCACGCTGGGAGAGCGCATCGCGCGGCTGGAGGACGACCTGCGCGAGTATCAACGCCTGCTGCAAGTACTCATGCGCGCGATGCTCGACAAGGGCGTGCTGACCACGGAGCAGGTCGAGCGCCGACGCGCCTTCCTCGCCGGGCGCGGCGCCTGGAACGGCGCCCGCATCGTCGCCCGCGCCTGGGTCGATCCCGCCTTCAAGCAGGCTCTCCTCACCCGCGGCCGCGAGGCGGTGCGTGAGCTGAACATCCCGCCCGGCCGGCTCGGCAAGCTTGGCGTCGCCGAGAACACGGCGACGCTGCATAACGTCGTGGTGTGCACGCTCTGCTCTTGCTACCCGCACGACCTGCTCGGCGATCCACCGTGGTGGTACCGCGACGACAGCTACAAGGAACGCATCGTGCGCGACGCACGCGGCACGCTGGCGGATCGGTTCGACCTGCGGCTGCCCGACAATGTCGAGGTCCGCGTCCACGACAGCACCAGCGACGTGCGCTGGATGGTGCTGCCGCGTCGGCCCGCAGGCACCGACGGCTGGAGCGAGGAGGAGCTGGCGCGGCTGGTGACCATCGACAGTCTCGTGGGGACGGCACACGCCCTGAGCCCGGCGGCCCTCGCCGAGAACCAGCGCCGCGTGCCGAAGTGAGCATGCCTGAGGCCACGCACCGCTTTCGCGTCCGCGACCGCGTGCAGGTGAAGCGCGCGAACCCCGCGGGCAACCCGCGCACGCCGGATTACGTGCGGGGCAAGGAGGGCATCGTCATCGCCCTGCACGGCCGCATCGTCAATCCGTTGGACCATCACGGCGTGTACCCGCCGCTGTACAGCGTGTTGTTCTCGGTGCGTGAGGTTTTTGGCGGCGAGAGCGAAGATACCCTGTCGGTGGACCTGCACGAGGACTGGCTCGCGCCCGCTGGCTCAGTCGTGCCGAGCGGCGACGCGTGCTGAGCGTAGGTGCGCTTGTCTTCAGTGCCTGCGGCCGGGGCGCAAGTCGGTGTTGTGCACGGCGACGGTGCGCCAGCGCCCATCAAGCTTGCGCACCACGCGGGTCCCGATGCTGGTGCGCTCCTTCTCATCGATGTCGCCGTAGATGTGGAAGCGCGAATGCATCACCGCCACGTCCGGCGCGATAAAGCGCACGTGCATCTCCGGCGTCTCGCGGGTACTCGATCGAAATGGCCCGCTGGCGCCGTGCAGGCGCCGCATCAAGTCGCGGAACTCGGCGCGGGTCTTGCTCCATGCGCCATTCACGGTAATGACCTGGGCATCCTCGAGCAGCGATTCGACCATGCCGTCCGGGTCGTGTCGGCCCCATGCCTCGTTGAACCGCAATTCAATCTCGCGGATTGCATCTTCATCTGACTTGGTCATGACGACTTTCCCGTCTCGTCTCGGCCCATGGTTTGAGCTTGCCATAGCGCAGGACGTGCGCTTGTCGCAACACTCGTTGGCGATGATGACGTTTGCACAAACAGATATTCAAATGCGTGAGGTATCCCCCTATCATTACGGCGCCGCGCTTGAGCGGCCGCGTTGAACATGCCTCCGCTGCTGGACAACAAGGATCCATCATCACCGTCGGTGTTTCGCCCGGCGGCACTGCTGCGCGAAGCGCGGCGGCAAAAACGATTGACGGACATTGCGGTTCCAGCGACCTGCATCCTTGATCCGGATGGCGACATGGCGCGGCGGCTGCGCAAGGAAGGCCGATCGAAGCCGTTCGAAGGCTGGCCCTGCTACCACACGCAACTGGATGCCTTTGAATTGGGCGGACAAACCGTCGGCATCATCGGTTGTGCCGTCGGCGCGCCGTTCGCCGTTCTGATCGCCGAAGAATTGTTCGCCAGCGGCTGCCGCTTCTTGCTCAGCCTCACATCGGCGGGGCAAATCACCCCGTCGGGCCCTACTCCCTACTTTGTCATCATCGATCGCGCCTTGCGCGACGAGGGCACCAGCTATCATTACGCCTCGCCAAGCGACTACGCGGACGCCGACGCCGGCTTGGTCGCAAGCGCCGCCGCCGCGCTCGAGAAGAGCAAACAGCGCTTTTTTGTCGGTCCGACCTGGACGACGGACGCGCCATTCCGGGAAACGGCGGCGGCGATCGAAGCCGCGCGATCCAAAGGTATGCTGGCGGTCGAGATGGAAGCCGCGGCTCTTTATGCCTTTGCCCGCGCGAGCGGCGCGGCGGTTCTCTGTCTGGCGCACGTGACCAACAGCATGGGGCAGGCAGGACAGGATTTCGAAAAAGGCGAAGCCGACGGAACCGCCGACGCGTTGGCCGT
>CBFGVM010000336.1:0-4899 GCA_965652015.1 uncultured Alphaproteobacteria bacterium | reverse complement strand
CGGCGCGCGCGATGATCGACCATCTCGGGCTCAACGGCCGCGAGGAGCAGATCGCTGGGCTCCTGTCGGGCGGCTGGAAGCAGCGGCTCGCGCTCGGCGCCTGCACGCTGCCGAACCCGCAGCTACTCCTGCTCGATGAGCCGACCGCAGGTGTCGATCCGAAGGCGCGGCGCGAGTTTTGGAACGAGATCCACGGGCTCGCGGCGCACGGCCTCACGGTGCTGGTCTCGACGCATTACATGGACGAGGCCGAGCGCTGTCACGAGATCGCCTACATCGCTTACGGCGTCCTGCTCGCGCACGGGACGGTGGACGAGGTGATCGCCGCTTCGCATCTCGTCACCTACACGGTCAGCGCGCGCAACGGCGAAGGGCTAACCGAGCTTGCCGAGCAGCTGAGCCGCCGTCCCGGTATCGATATGGTCGCGCCGTTCGGCACCAGCCTGCATGTGTGCGCGCGCGAGGAGACGGCGCTCGAGGCGGCGATTGCGCCCGATCGCGCGCGGCCAGATCTCACCTGGACGCGATCGGAGCCTTCGCTCGAGGACGTCTTCATCGACCTCATGGGCCGGGCCAAGGACAATCTCCAATGAGCACATTGGTCCAAACGACCGCTCCGCGCTCCTCTGGCGGCTTCTGGCGCCGGACTTGGGCGATGCTGATCAAGGAGTTCATCCAGCTCAAGCGCGACCGCGTTTCCTTTGCGATGATCGTCATGATCCCGCTCGTTCAGCTGTTACTGTTCGGCTATGCCATCAACACCAATCCCCGGCATCTGCCGACCGCGGTCTTGTTGCAGGAACAGAGCGACGTCGGCCGTTCGATTCTCAAAGCCATTCAGAACACCGCGTATTTCGACGTCACCCACCTCGTCCGCAGTGCGACCGAGTTCGATCGTCTGCTCGCTTCGGGCACGGTTCTGTTTGCGATCGAAATTCCCGCCAATTTCGAGCGCGCGCTGCGCCGCGGCGACCGCCCCGCGCTGTTGGTCGCCGCCGACGCGACCGATCCCGTGGCCGCCGGCTCGGCCATGGCCGCGCTCGGCACGTTGGTGCAGACCGCGCTCCGGCACGACCGTGCCATCCCGGATAGCGCGACCCCGCCGTTCGAGATTCGCACCCACGCCCGCTACAACCCGGCGGCCACCACGTCGTTGAATATCGTGCCGGGCTTGGTCGGCACCATTCTCACCATGACCATGCTGATCTTCACCGCGCTGTCGGTCACGCGCGAGATCGAGCGCGGCACCATGGAAAGCCTTTTGGCGATGCCGATCACGCCGATCGAGATCATGCTCGGAAAAATCATTCCCTACATCATCGTAGGGTTCGTGCAGGCGGCGCTCATCATTGGAATCGGCATCGGTCTGTTCGGCGTGCCGCTGTTGGGAAGCCTCCTCCTGCTCGCATTGCTGAGCACGCTGTTCATCACGACCAATCTTTCGGTCGGCTACACGTTTTCGACAATCGCGCAGAACCAGTTGCAGGCGATGCAGATGTCGATGATGTTCTTCCTGCCGAACATCCTGCTGTCAGGTTTCATGTTCCCCTTCGCGGGGATGCCGGCTTGGGCGCAATGGATCGGCGAGCTTCTGCCGCTCACCCATTATCTTCGCATCGTGCGCGGGATTATGCTCAAAGGTGCGGCGCTTGCGGACCTACATTACGATACGCTCGCGCTCGCCGGCCTCATGCTGATCGCGATGGTCATCGCGATCATCCGCTTCCGGCGCACGCTGGATTGAGAGGCAGACCAGGGCAACGTCGAGATGCCGATATCAGCTCGCTCGACGAGTCAGTCGAGCGGCACGGTCCAGGCATCGTAGTCGTACAGCCAGGCTATATCCGGTGGCGTGCGCATCCAGGTATTTTTCCGGGCGCCCAGCTGAATCCGCGAGGTGCGATCCTTGCGATTTCGCTCGAAGCGGCGAAATGCGTCCGAAAAGCCGTCGAGGTCCGCGTCCGCCAGGCATCGCGCCAGAACCACAGCGTCTTCCATTGCGGCGCTGCCGCCTTGCGCCATGTAGGGCAGCATCGGATGACAGGCGTCTCCGATCAGGACAACGCGATCCTCGCTCCATCGGACCAACGGATCGCGCTCGACCAGGGCCCATTTGCGGACTTCCGGACAGGCATCGAGAATGACGCGGGCCTGCGGATGGAAGCAGGCGAACGCGATACGCATTTGGTTAAGATCTCCATGTGCGGACCACGACTCGATCTTGAAGTCCGGCTCGGGCGTGCTGGCAATGAAGTAGAGCTCGTCGCGACGCGGATCGACCTTGTAGGTCACGATATGCCGGTCGGGACCCCACCATTTCACGCGATCATCGATTTCAGTGCCGAGCAATTCGCTTCGGTAGATGGCCCGGTAGGCCACCTGTCCCGTAAAACGCGGCGCGCCGCTGCCAAAAAGGATTTCGAGCACGGTGGAATGGACGCCGTCGGCCCCGACGACGGCGTCGGCGTTCGCCACAGTGCCATCCGTGAATGTCAGCCGCATTTCTGAGCCGGCTCGATCAAGCCCCGCGAGCTTTTTGCCGAGATGAATGCTCTCCGCTGGATTGATCGAGAGCAGCGCCGCATGCAGTTCCGCGCGATGCAGTGAAATGTCCGGCGCGCCGAAGCGCTGCTCGATCTCGGTGCCCATCGGGTGGAGATACGTGATCTCGCCAGTGTCCCATTCGCGATTGTATCCGACCTCCGGGGCAAACCCGACGGATCGAATGCGCGCCTCGAGCCCGAGGCCGCGTATCACCTTCATGGCATTGGGATTGAGTTGCAGACCGGCGCCGATCCGGGCGAAGGCGGGCGCCTGCTCATAGATGTCAACCTTGAGCCCGATCCTTCGCAGCGTGGCCGCAGCGGTCAGCCCGGCAATCCCGGCACCGACGATCGCTATTGCCGGCGTTGCATCCGCCATCGCGCGCCAACCATGGCCCGGGTCAATTCGCCGTGACGCCGGCGGCCTTGGCGACCTTTGTATTCAAGATGAACTCGTCCTGAATCAGCTTGGCGAAAGCCGCCCGGTCGAGCGGCATCGCATCGAAGCCAAGTCGGACGAATCTCTCCTTCAAGGTCGGACCTTGCAGCGCCTTGGCGGTCTCCTGATAGATGCGCTCGATGATGGGCGCCGGGGTCTTCGACGGTGCGAACAGGCCGACCCAGAAATTGTACGTGGCCTCGGGGTAACCCGCCTCCGCGATCGTCGGGACGTTCGGTAAAGCCGAAGCGCGCTGCGAACCGCTGACAGCCAGCGCCTGCAGCCTTCCATCCTGAAGAAAAGGCAGCGCCGCGGTAAGCGGGGTTAAGTAGAAGTCGGCACGTCCGGCGAGTATCTCGTTAAGCGCCTCCGGAGCTCCCCGGAACGGGACATGAACCGCTTCGAAGCCCGCCGCGAGCCGGAATGCCTCCATGGCGAGATGCGTGATGCTTCCCACGCCGCCCGAGGAATAATTCATTGCGCCGCGCTTTTCCTTCGCAGCAGCGACGAAATCGGCGACGTTCTTGTAACCCTTTGACGCTGATACCACCAGGACCAACGGCGTATTGCCCAGCGGGATGATCGGCGTGAGATCGCGAAACGTATCGAACGCGAGCGTGCTGTAGGTGACGGGCACGAGGCTGTGGGTGGAGGAATTGGCCAGGATCGTGTAGCCGTCCGGCTCGGCGCGCGCGACCGCGGCCATGGCAATGGTATTGCCCGCGCCGGTGCGGTTCTCGATAACGATCGGCTGGCCGAGCTGCGCAGAGACCTGCTCCATCACGGCGCGGGTCACGATATCGAGCGCGCTTCCGGGGCTCTGTGGAACGAGCGTCTGGATCGGTCGGGTCGGCCATCCCTGCGCGAACGCCGCGTCCAGCGCCAGGGGCAAGAGAAACAGGCTCAACAGAATCCGGCGCAACAAGTTCACCTCCTACGATCGGCCCACGCTGGCAAGATTGAACTGAGTGAGCGCAAGAATAACAACCTCCCAGCATAGCCGAAAGCGGCATCGGGCAAACCACTCGAGATCCGCCCGCTGACGCTGCGATGATTTGCGAACGGTCGGGTTCTGAGACTCTCCTCGAACGGCGATCACCTGTCCTCAAGCTGGATTCCAGCCTTGGCGACAACGTCCCGGTATTTCGCGATGTCATCGCGTATCCGCGCGCCAAGCTGTTCCGGCGGCCCGAATTCAGCGGCCACGCCATTTTGTGCGAACGCCGCCCGCATTGACGGGTCGCTCAGGATTTCACCGATTTCGCGGTTAAGCCGATGAATGATCGGCTGCGGCGTTCCCATCGGGGCGGCGAAGCCCAGCCACAGCGATGAATCGAATCCCGGGAGAAGCGCTTCGGCAACGGTCGGCACGTTCGGCAGCGAGTCTGTGCGCTTGGCGCTCGTGACCGCCAACGGACGCAGCTTGCCGTCGCGAATGAGCGCAAGAATCGGCGATATCGTGCCGAATTGCAGGTCGATGCGTCCTTCGACCAGATCGAGCGACGCCTGCCCGGAGCCTTTGTAGGGCACGTGATTGAGTTCGATACCGGCCTCGCTACAGAACAGCAAGGCGGAGAGATAGGGAAGCGTTGCGGCCCAGGCGTTGTTGAGCGACTTGGGCTTGCTCTTGGCGAATGCCACGAGTTCGCCAATCGTCGTCACCGGCAGTCCCGGATAGCCGGCGATGACGAGCGGCAAGGTCCCGATCAATGAGATCGGTGCAAAGTCCTTGACCGCATCGTAAGGCAGGTTGCGCGTCAGGACCGATGAGGCGGCGTGCGTGCTGGCCGACACCTGTCCGATTGTATACCCGTCGGGGACTGCGCGGGCCACTGCGACGCTGCCGACGACGCCGCTGGCGCCGGCGCGATTTTCCACGATCACCTGCTGGCCCAACCGCTCGCTGAGCTTCTGCGC